>CAZMNL010000022.1:0-7395 GCA_964567525.1 uncultured Anaerolineaceae bacterium | reverse complement strand
GCGCGCGCCAGGGATTCGCGGTCGATGGGGTAGGGGGTGCCGGAGAGCGCGCCGGACCCCAGCGGGCACTTATTGCGCCAGGATGCCGCCAGCGTCTCAAAGCGTTCGTTGTCGCGCACCAGCGCCCAGGCGTGACTTAACCACCAGTGCGCGGCGCTGACCGGTTGGGCGGGCTGGAAGTGCGTATAACCCGGCATGACAGCGTCGGGATGCTGCTCTGCCTGCGCGACCAACGCCGCGATCAGGCCCGTGATCGACTCGTTGAGGCGCGGCACGGCATCCAACAGCCACAGCAGCACATCGGTCGCCACCTGGTCGTTGCGGCTGCGCCCGGTGTGCAGTTTGCCCGCCACCGCCCCGACAATCTCCCCCAGCCGACGTTCAACGGCGGTGTGAATGTCCTCGTCGCCGGGCGCGGGTTTGAACGCGCCGCGCGCAAATTCGCCGCGCACGCGCTCCAACCCGCTGACCAGCATGGCGCACTCGT
Organism: uncultured Anaerolineaceae bacterium; assembly: GCA_964567525.1. Classification (GTDB taxonomy): domain Bacteria; phylum Chloroflexota; class Anaerolineae; order Aggregatilineales; family Aggregatilineaceae; genus CAYRNY01. Next base: position 6,908 of record CAZMNL010000022.1, on the reverse strand, counting down.
CCGCCGCGAGCACGCCCGCCGCTTCGAGCGCGCGCGCCCAGGCGATGCTGCCGGTAATATCCACGTCGTACAGCCGCCAGTCAAAGCGCAGGCTGTCATTCAGCGCGCGCACGGCGTCGTCGGTCGCCTCAGAGAATGCCCCGCCCCACAGTGTCATTGTTCCACGTCCTTACAGGTTTAGTCACGCTTGAACCGGGTATAGTCCGGCTGGCGATAGCGGCTCTGGCCTGTCCCCTCGATATCGAGCATGGCGGCGACCTTCATCGGCAGGCCGATCATGTTGATGAAGCCCTTGGCGTCGGTCTGGTCGTAGATGTCCATGTGCCCGAACGAAGCGTAGTCCTCACGGTAGAGACTGTAGGGACTCTTGCGACCCTCAACAATGGCGTTACCTTTGTACAGCTTCAGGCGCACGGTACCGGTTACGGTCTGCTGCGTGAACTGTACGAACGCATCAAGCGCCTCGCGCAGCCGCGTGTACCACATGCCGTTATAGACCAGTTCGGCGTATTTCACGGCGACGAAATCTTTGTAGCTCATGGTCTGCTTGTCCAGGCACAGGCTTTCGAGCGCCTGGTGCGCCACGTGCAGCATGGTACCGCCGGGCGTTTCGTACACGCCGCGACTCTTCATGCCCACCAGCCGGTTCTCGACCATATCCACGCGCCCGATGGCGTTGGCCGCGCCGAGCACGTTCAGTCGCTCGAACAACGGCACCGGGGCGAGCGCTTCACCGTCCACCGACACTGGGATGCCACCTTCGAAGCCGATTTCGACAATCGTCGGTGTGTCCGGCGCTTCTTCGGGACTGACCGAGAGCACGAACATATCCTCTTGCGGCGCATTCCAGGGGTTTTCCAGCGGGCCGCCTTCATGACTCATGTGAAACAGGTTGCGGTCGCGGCTGTAGATGCTCTTGAGCGTGGACGTGATCGGTACGTTGAACTCTTCGGCGTAGGCGATGGCGTCTTCACGGCTGCGGATATCCCACTCCCGCCAGGGCGCGATCACCTGGATTTTCGGGTTGAGCGCCATCGCGGTCAGCTCGAAGCGCACCTGGTCGTTACCCTTGCCGGTGCAGCCGTGCGCGATAGCCTGCGCGCCTTCGGTTTCGGCGATCTCCACCAGATGCTTACTGATCAGCGGGCGCGCGAACGACGTACCCAGCAAATACACGCGCTCGTAGACTGCGCCCGCCTGCATCGTGGGATACACGAAGTCGGTCAGGAATTCTTCGCGCAGGTCGCGAATGATCAGCTTGCTCGCGCCGGTTTGCAGCGCTTTTTCTTCCAGCCCGTCGAGTTCGTCTTCCTGTCCCAGGTCGGCGGTGAAACAGATCACCTCGCAGTTGTAATTATGCTTGAGCCAGGGCACAATAATCGACGTATCCAGCCCGCCGCTGTAGGCAAGCACCACTTTTGTGATAGTTTGCATAACAGGAACTCCTCGCAATGTAACATGCAAACAAGGAAATTGGGTGATCATACTGCGCCTGATGTGCGGGGCGTATGGTAGATTTATCCAAAATCCAATAACACGACGTTTTGCCCGGAACCTGAAATTATGATACGATGGGCGAGTTGATTTCTATCAACGCGCACTAAACTATATTTCTATCTTAAACGCTTGTTTTATTCTTTTCCGCGCATCGAGGGTCCTATGCAGCTTGAATTTTTGAGGAACCCCCGTTTCGACCGCATCATCGAATTGTTAACGCCTGTTATGGCGGTCCTCCTGGCACTGCTGATCGGTGCCGTGATGATCATATTGATGGATGCTGACCCCATCGAAGCCTATAGTGGGCTGTGGGAAGGCGCATTCGGCACGAAGAACGCCGTCGCCGATACGATGGTGAAAGCGACTCCGCTGCTGTTTGTGGGTATTGGTATCTGCATCAGCTTTCGCGGTGGCGTGATCAACATCGGTGGTGAAGGGCAAATGATCATCGGTGGGCTGGCTGCGCTGGCGATAACGCTCGAATACCAGAATACCGATCCCCTCGTAATGATCCCACTGGCGTTGGTTGCCAGCTTCATTGCCGGGGCAATCTGGGGCGGTATCGCCGGGGTGCTCAAAGCATATTTCAACGTTAACGAAATCCTCAGTACCATCATGCTCAACCAGATCGCCAACTTCTGGATGATCTACCTGGTAAGCAACGTTTTCGTCGATCCCAAAAAGAAACAACTTGGCGCACCTATCCCGGAAACGCAGCGGTTGCCGCGTGATTACGACCTACCGCGTCTGGGCGAAGACCTCGACCGGCTGTGGGATTGGCTCGGCCTGTCGCAGTATGGGGATCGTGTCTGGGCCACCACACTGATGCATAACGGCATCGTCATTGCCGTAATCCTGGCGGTCGTGGTGTATATTCTGCTCTGGCGCACCACCATTGGCTACCGTATCCGCGCGGTTGGGCAGAATCCGCAGGCCTCGCGGTATGCCGGTATCCAGGTCAAACATCACATCGTGCTGGCGTTGGCGCTCAGCGGCGGGCTGGCGGGGTTGGCGGGCGGCGTGCAGTTGCTCGGCGTGCGCCACCGCATGAACGCCGAAGGCGGCTCGCTGGCCTTCACCGGAAACGCCGGTTTTAACGGCATCGTGGCGGCGCTGTTCGGCAAGCTGCACCCGCTGGGCACGATCCCGGCGGCGGTACTGTTTGGCGCGCTGCTGGTGGGCGGTAACAAGCTGCAACGCACGGTGCAGGTTCCCTCAGCATTAATCACGGTGCTGATCGGGTTGGTGATCGTCTTCGCGGTCAGCAGTGATATCTGGGTGCGGCGGCGTGCCGTGCGGCGTGTGGCGATGGCGAAGGCGGATACGCCGCCCCCTGAATCAGAAATGGATGGCGTCACACCATGATCGAAGACCTGATTACCGTCGGTATGCTCGCCTCCGGTATCCGGTTGGCGGTGCCTTATATCTTCGCCGGAATCGGTGAGATGTTCGGGCAGCGCAGCGGCGTTCTGAACCTGGGTGTGGATGGTGTCATGCTGATTGGCGCGTTCACATCCTTCTGGGCTGTTCACAGTTTCACCCCAAAGGGATCGCCCGGATTCGAAACAACGGCGCTGCTGATGGGGGTGCTTGTGGCGGTGTTAGTCGGGCTGTTGATGGGCCTGGCGACCGCCGTAGTCAATGTCACGCTCAAAGCGGAACAGGGTATCAGCGGTATCGGTATTTACCTGTTCGGGCTGGGTATGAGCGATCTGCTCTACCAGCGGCAGTTCGCCGGGGTGGAGGCGGTGAACGGGTTCCCTAAAATTCCTGTCCCGCTGCTGTCGGATATTCCGGTGCTGGGTGATATCTTCTTTCGCCATAACGCGCTGGTGTATGTCGCGTTTGCGATGGTTCCGCTGGCATGGTTCGTGATGAACAAGACCACCTTCGGCCTGAACATCCGCGCGGTTGGGCAAAATCCCGAAGCGGCGGACGCGATGGGCATCAGTGTGAATCGTGTGCGCTATATGACCGTGACCTTTGGCGGCATTATGGCGTCACTGGCGGGCGCGTTCCTGGCAATTGCTGATACGAATGTTTTCTTCTATAACATGACTGCTGGCAAAGGCTTTATCGCGGTGGCGCTGGTGTATTTCGGAGCATGGCGCGCGCGCGGCGTGATGTTGGGTGCGCTGTTGTTCAGCATCGTGACCGCTCTGCAAATCAAAGCGAGCACGATTGGCGTTGGTATTCCTAACGAATATCTCAGCATGGCCCCGTACCTGCTGACGATCATCGCGCTGGTTTTTGCGTCACAGCGCATCGACCAGCCCGCATCCCTGACCAAACCGTTTGAACGCGGCGAATAGGCCCCGGCCTGTTCGTTTGTGTCAAATTGTGCATAGCAGTTTGCACAATAAAAATTGCTTTTCGCAATGTTATACTTTCGTTCGACAGGCCCCCACATGGTGGGGCGCGAGTACCGTTCAAGTCTATTTTAGGAGGACACGCTAGATGAAGAAACTCACTGTTTTGCTGATTGCCGTGTTGATCGCCGTCGCCGCTTTGCCCATGATGTCACCGGGTGCCCAGGCGCAGGACGACAGTTTCCGCGTTGCCGTCGTGATGCCAAGCACCGTCAACGACCTGGCTTTCAGCCAGAGCATTTATGATGCCCTGCTCAAGATTCAGGCCGAATGGGATGGCGAGTTCGAAATCGCCTACTCGGAAAACCTGTTCGTGGTGGAAGATGCCGCAACCGCGCTGCGTGACTACGCCAGCGAAGGCTACGACCTGGTGATCGCGCACGGTTCGCAGTACGGCTCGTCGCTGGCAGAAATTGCGCCGGACTTCCCGGACACCGCGTTTGCGCACGGCACGACCGTTGAGACTTTTGCCGATGAGGGTATCACCAATGTGTACGCCTATGAAGCGCGCTCCGAAGAAGGCGCGTTCGTAATGGGCGTGATGGCTGCGATGATGACCGGAACCGGCGTGATTGGTATCATCGGCCCGATTGAAACCGGCGATGCCAAGCTGTACGTGGACGGCTTCGAAGCGGGTGTGTTGTGGGAAGACGAAGAGATCGAAGTGCTGATCAACTACATCCAGTCGTTCAGCGATGTGGCACTTGCTGCGACCGCTGCCGAAGCGATGCTCGACGAAGATGCCGATATCCTGACCGGTACGGCGCAGATGGTCCCCGGCGCGATCAACAAGGGTAGAGAAGCGGACGCGCTGTGGTTCGGTACGCAGGCGAGCCAGTCTTCGCTGGCCCCGGAAATCGTGGTCGCCAGCCAGATCTACGATTGGTCGGTAGCGCTGTGGCCGATCATCGAGGATGTTCAGGCGGGTGAGATCGAAGGGTCAGCTTTTGCCGCAACGCTGGAAAACGGCGGTCTGGTGATTGAATACAACGAAGAATTTGAACTCGACGCCGCGCTGATCGAAGCTGCCGAGATCGTCAAGGAAGCGATCATCGCGGGTGAAATCTCGTTTGATGTGGACGAAGAAGGCACCCTGCTGGTCATCGAAGGGCAAGAGTAAGTCTTAGCCCCAACTTGAGTTAGTCATGTGGGGACGTTGTGACGGGTAACACGCCGGGACAGCGTCCCCACTTTCAAAGAAAAAGCTGTTAGCAATAAGCTTGAGTCCCAGGACGCCACAAATGGTATGGGACCCCTTCAATATTTCGTGTACCGCGATAATATTAAATCTGGACATCGAAGATGACTGATTCCTCAAACCTGCTGCCCACCGGCCAACGCCGTATCGATCACCTGGAAATGCGCGGTATCGTCAAACAATTTCCTGGCGTGCTGGCGGCGGATCACGTGGATTTTGATGTGCGTTCCGGCGAAGTCCATGCCTTGCTCGGCGAAAATGGGGCCGGTAAAAGCACCCTGATGAAAATCCTGTACGGGCTGTATAAGGCTGACGAGGGCAATATTCTACTGAACGACGAGAAGATTGATATTCGCTCACCTTCGGATGCGATCAGCCAGGGTATCGGTATGATCCACCAGCACTTTATGCTGGTGCCGACGCTAACAGTGGCGGAAAACGTCGCCCTGGGGTTGAAATCCACGCGCGAACCCCTGTTGGACCTGGATACCGTGACCGCGCGGATCAACGAGCTGGCCGAGATTTACGGGCTGCACGTGGAGCCTGCCGCCCCGGTGTGGCAGCTTGCCGTTGGCGAACGGCAGCGCGTGGAGATCATCAAGGCGCTGTATCGCGGCGCGGCACTGCTGATCCTGGACGAACCCACCGCCGTACTGACGCCCCAGGAAGTTGATGATCTGTTTAAGACGTTCCGGCAAATGGTCGATGACGGGCACGCGCTGATCTTTATCTCGCACAAGCTGCACGAAGTGCTGGCGATCAGTCACCGGGTGAGCGTGCTGCGCGATGGTAAACACGTTGGCACTGTGCCGACCAGCCAGGCTACCAAACAATCGTTAGCGCGTATGATGGTCGGGCGTGAGGTGCTGCTGCGCTATGCCCACCAGGAACTTGAAATTGGGGCGGTGCGGCTGTGCGTTGCGAATCTGCGCGCGCGCAGTGACCGCGACACTGAGGCGCTGCGGGGCGTAACCTTTGACGTGCGCACCGGTGAAATTCTCGGCCTGGCGGGTGTCTCCGGTAATGGGCAGCGCGAACTCGCCGAGGTGATCTTTGGGCTGCGCCCAGCCACCGATGGCACGATCACGCTGGAAGACCAGGATGTAACCAGTAAGTCACCGTCGGTGCTCAACCGCCTGGGCATGTCGTACATTCCCGAAGAGCGCATGGTGGACGGCGTGATCAAAAACTTCACAGTCGCCGAAAACCTGATCCTGCAAGATCACAGTCAGCCGCCCTATTCAGTCAACATCTTTATGAATCCGCGCGCTATTGCCCAACGCTGCGCCGAGTTGATCCGGAGTTTTAACATCCGCACCCCTAGCCAGGAAACGCCGATCAAGAGTCTGTCTGGCGGCAACATTCAAAAGCTGGTGCTGGCACGCGAACTGGCCCGCGAGCCGCGCGTTCTGATTGCCGCACAGCCGACGCGCGGCGTCGATATCGGTGCGACGGAATACATTCACCAACGCCTGTTGGAGCAGCGCGCCAAAGGCACGGCTACGCTGCTGATCTCCGAAGATCTGGACGAGATTCTCGCGTTGGCGGACCGCATCGCTGTGATCTATGAAGGGGAAATCGTCGGCATTGTGGACCGTAAAGATGCCGACGTGGAAACCCTCGGCTTGATGATGGCTGGTGTGCGGCAGGAAGACACTCCCGCCGAGGCCGCACGATGAGCGATCAACAGTCAGACATCCGGCAAACCGTGATCGTTACTGGTGCGTCGCGTGGCCTGGGTGCGGCGGCTGCGCGCATCCTGGCGGAAATGGGCGCGCGCGTGGTCATCACGGCCCGATCCTCAGAGGCGCTTGAGGCGCTGGCCGCCGAAATCCGCGCGGCGG
>CAZMNL010000021.1:0-16756 GCA_964567525.1 uncultured Anaerolineaceae bacterium | reverse complement strand
AACAGCGACGATACCGCGCCTTCTTCCGAAACTTGCATGTACTTACCCTTGTTCGTCCAGACGCCGTATACCTCTTGCGGGGCGGTGTGCGGCACGTCCAGCGGTTCGCCCATCGTCGTCTTGGCGTAGACATCCGGCGAACCGAGCAGGTTCAGGAAACGCAGCGACTCAAGCTCGAAGCTCGCGGTACCCGGTGGCAACACAATCTCGACGCGGTGTTCTGCGTTGGGGTCCAGGCCGCCGATGTAGAACGGCTGCACGCGGGTCACGTCCGCATCGTTGTTCATCGAGCCGCGGAAACTACCGTCCACGTACACATCCACCGGCCCGGCGTTAGGCGCGACCTTGCGGTAGATGGCGACCGTGTCGGCGTTATCAAACACGGCCAGCGCGCGCGAGTATGCCGTGCCGCTGCGGTGACCGAGGCCATCGCCGGGGCCGCCGGGACGTTCAGGCGAGGGCAGCGCGACGTTAGAAGTCCAATTGCCCATGTATTGAATCTTCGCGCCGTTGTTCTCGTAGTAGCCGCTGGCGTTGGTATTCGCCACCCCGTCGATGACCATCAAGCCTGCCGTGTTGTTCAGCGAGAAGGCATCGACATCCGCCGTGCCACTGCTGACACGCACTTGCACGGTATGCACATCGTCGGTCAGGTTGCCGACGATATGCTTGACCTGCTGCTGCTCAGGGCCTTTATAATCAATAGATGAGTGTATTTCACCATCGACGTACACGTTGGCAGTGCCAACTATGCCATCTTCATCGGTGTCAGGCATTGTGCTGTGCACAACCGAGACCTCGGTCCCGGAGAACGTAAAGCACGCCTCAGAGCCAATGCCGTTGGAAATCTGCGTGCTGCCACCCGAATAAGAACCAAGCGACGCAGTCCAACCCAGGCCGATCTCGCCGTTGGCATTGAACAGCGATACTTTTTGCGCGTTATCCGATTCGTAGGTATCGAGAATAGCCAGTCCAAACGGAGCCGGGGCAGCGGGCAGGCTCACCACGACCGGTTCGGGCGTGACGTAAACCTGCTGGTTCCACTGGTTCATGATCGCCACGTGGACCTGGTTTTCCGCGCCGGGCACGCCGAACAGTTCCGCGCGGTAGCGCTCGTTCAGTGAGTTGAACGCGCCGTCTACTGGGGTCGCGGCGACCCAGTCCTCACCGTTGACGCTGGCCCAGACCGCGCTGGGCTGTACGATGCTCACCGGGGTGAACGTCACCAGTTCGCTAAAGCTATCGTTGTAGGGGTCCCAGACTTCGGCGGCCCACTGTGTTTCGTCGCCGTTCCCGTAGTCCAGCGGCATCGCCGGGGTATTGGCGATCTCGATATTGCCGAGTTGCAGCGCAGCACAGGCCGGTGGCTGGTTGAACCCGGTAAATGTGTCGATGAGTGTATCCAGCACGTCATAGACCCCGTCGCCGTCGCTGTCGAGCCAGCCCAACTGCTCGCGGGCCGCGTTTGAGAGGTCGTGGTTCTTGTACGCCTGGATCATGTTCACGCCGCCGCGCATCAGCGAGCCTTCGGGATCGTCGTTGTCCTGCTCGCAGTTGTCATGCGGGATGCGCAGATAGCCATAGCGTTCTTCGGGGTGACAGCCCACCCGTTCGAGTTCGTCGTAGGCTTCGTTGCCCGCGCCGAACACGTGCCCGATCATCTTGGCGATCAGGATTTCCAGGTTGTCCGCGCCCAGGTCGCCGCCGTCATAAGAGACGACCGCCCAGGGACCGTTAAGCGCCGCGCCGCCGATTTTGGTATCGCCGTCAAAACGCCCGTCGGGGTCCGTGCTGCTGTCCACCACGAACAGGGTAAAGGCCCAGTCGTTGTTCCCGCGCACACTGTGCGCCAGCGCGCGCAGTGCTACATCCGCATTGCTGGCGGGCTGCCCGGTGAAGTTCTGCGCGATCTGCGCCATCCAACTGTTATCAGCGGAAGCCCCGGCGATGGTCCCCTGGATCGGCTCGGTATTCACGCGGACATGGTTACGGTCGGTGGTTAAACCGTCGAAGGGCGAGACATAGCTCACGGTCCATTTCAGGTTCGCGTGGGGACGGGCGATACCGCTGCCCGGTTCGGGCACGGTCGGCGCGACGGTCCACCAGTCGAGCGCCTGCACCACTTCTTTTTTGACCTTGCTCACCGCGTCTTCGGTCCAGTTTTCCGGCCCGGTGGTGCTCTCGACGAAGATCACGCGCATGGCGATATCGCCCGCCATGAACATGCTCGTCTGCGTGTTGTTGGGCGCAACCGCCAGGGGTGAACTGGTGGATGAGTCAGGTTTGGGGATATAGAGTGCCGTGCCGGTGCTTTCGGGGATCGCAATCGAACGCGCCTCAATCGGCGGTTCGCTGATCATTTCGTTCCATACGCGCACCGCGCCGCGATCCGCTGGCGACAGGGCCGCGAGTTCGGCATCCGGTACGAGGCCGGTATACAAGGCGCGCACGCCCAGCGGAGCCAGCCGCACGTAGTCCGGTTCGGCCAGGCCCACGTACAGGGCATCGCCGCTGCGTACATATACGGTGTCGCCGTCCGTGTGGATCGCGGCTTCAACTGCGTCCAGGCGTTCGGCGTCGCCGAGAATCAGCGCATTAAGCGGGATGAGTTCAACCGGTTCGAGAACAGGGGCCGCCCCCCGGCTGACCGGCCCACTGATCAGCGTCGGAGCGGGGTACGTTTCTGCTTCCGCCGCGAGTGCGGCGGCCCCCGCGACCGAAACCGTCTGGCCGGTATCGCCCCAGATGGGCAGGAAGGTCGTCACCAGAACGGCAAGCGTGACCAGCCCCGTCACCAAACTGTGAGCGGCACGACGTAAGTGATAAGTGCGCATAAGAAATCCTACCTCCAAGAATCACCGGACATGCGTGAATGATTAACGTGATGCTCCCCTGAGCGAACGACTTCAACCATCATCATAAACGAAAAATGAAGAACCGTACACTTACCATACCGCTGATTCAGGCGTAAGGTCGCGTGTTTGGCAATAGAATTCTCACACTCTTGACAATTCCTAACATAAACATGAAGCTTCCGCTGCCGTGTACTAGGGCGCAGCACTCGAGTCCGGGTCTACGGTATATTTCAGCACCTCGCGCCATGCTATTACGCGGATCGGGTCCAGCCCCTCCAGGAACTTCTGCGCCAGGGCGCGCACTTGCTGCGCGTCACTGCCTTCAAAGCGCAGCGTAACCGCCGGTTCGGTCACGGAACCGCGCAGCAGCACCCAACCTTCGGGATAGTACGCTTTCACACCGTCTAGCTCAATGGTGCGATCGCTGGTAACGCGCACGTGCGTGATCGCCTGCGCGATCAGGGCGGCACGGTCGCCGCTGTAGGGGATGCGGATATCAGGCGTGCTGTGGTAGCGCGGAATCGCGGCGACCAGGTCGGCCAGCGGTCGCCCGTACTCGACCACCAGCGAAGCGATCAACAGCGCCGCATAAAGCGCGTCGTCGCTGCCATGCAGTTCGCGGAAAAACAGGTGTCCGCTGTATTCGCCACCGAAGAGCGCGTCGTGTTCCAGCATCGCAGCTTTGATGAAGGTATGCCCGGATTTTTGCTGGACCGGCGTGCCACCGTGCGCGATCACGGTTTCGGTGACGGCTTTCGACAGCTTCAGATCGCAGACCACCGCCCCACCGTTGTACTGCCGGAGCAGTTCGCCCGCCAGCCATGCAATCAGGCGGTCAGAGGGCACGCGCTGCCCGGTGTGATCGACGATGCCCACGCGGTCGCCGTCGCCGTCGAAGCCCGCGCCGATCTCGGCTTGCTGGCGCTGGACTTCCGCCGCCAGCAGCGCCAGGTCATCCGGCCTGGCGATATCGGGCGAACGATGCGGGAACGTCCCATCGGGTTCGGTGAGGATCAGGTGTGCGTTGAGATCAAGCGCCACGTTGACCCGTTCGATAATCCAGCCGGTCGCGCCGTTGCCGCAGTCAAGGACCATGCGCGGTGCCTTGCCTTTGATCGCCGCGAAACGCTGTGCCAGCCACGCTACATACGCCGGGCCAATATCGACGTTTTCGACTCCGGCGCTGCCACTGGCGAAGGCGTCCGAGAGCACCAATTGTTTGAGCGCGTCGAGTTCTTCCGGCGTGATGGGGTGGTTGCCGGTAATGATCTTGAATCCGTTCCAGTGCGTGGGGTTGTGCGAGGCTGTGACCATCACGCCGTTGGTGATCCGCAAGTGGCGGCGCGCGAAGTAATACGCGGGCGTGGTCACCTGTCCGAGCGCGATCACGGGCGTGCCGCTGTCCATCAGGCCGCGCGTGAGATCATCCAGCAGTGCCGGGGTAGATGTGCGAAAATCCCCCCCTGCCACGACCGGCGCATTACCGGCCAGCGTGCCCAGCGCGCGCCCCAGTTTATAGGCGAACGCCCCGGTAATCTCGGTGCCCATTTCTCCACGAATGTCGCATTCCCGAAAACCGCTTACAGGTATCCGCGCTGTTGACATGCTGTTTTTAGCTTTCCTGACTTATCCTGCAAAATGTCGTGATAGTGAGGCAGCGGCGCGACTTCCTGCCCAACCTGGACCATCTGCGCCTGCGCGCGGCTGACCGATCCCGTGTGCCACACCCAGCCCGCCGCCAGCAGCGCGCTGCCGAAGGCCGCTTCCGGTTCCTGCGTGACATGCAGCGGGCGGCCCAGCGCCGACGCCAGAATGTGTTTGAAAGCATTACCGCGCCCCGTCCCGCCGGAGAGGAAATACTCGCCGTCGAGTTCTGCGCCCAGTTTTCCGGCTTCTTCCAGCGACCACACCGTGACCAGCGCGATCCCTTCCAGGTAGCCCTGGAACCGCGTAACCTCATCGTCCGCGCTGCCGATCACGAAGCCCTGCGCCTCGCTGTGCGCGAACGGCATGCGTTCCCCGGTGCGCTGCAAGGGATAAACTACCAGCGGACTCGCCGTACCCAGGTCTACCGCCTGATCGAGCCGGTCGAGATGTTCCGTGCCGAAGACCTGTTGCAGCGCCTCGCCGCCGACGTTGCTCGCGCCGCCCGGCAGCCAGTAGCCCTCCGGGTGGCGGTGGCAGTACAGCCGCCCGTGCGGATCGCGGATCAGGGCGTTGGCAATCCCGCGTATAGCGATGGTCGTGCCGATGTTCAGGTTCCAATCGCCGGGGTTTTTGGCCCCGGACGCGAAAAACGACGCAGTGCCGTCGCTGGCCCCGGCGATCACGGGCGTGCCGGACGGCAGACCGGTTTCGGATGCTGCCGCCGCCGAGACTTCGCCGACCTGCTCGCCGAGCCGGGCAACGGCGGGGAATTTCACCAGCGGCAGCCCCAGCGCCTCTTCGATGAAACGCGGCCACGTGCCGGTCAGCAGGTCCACGCCGGTTTTGAGCGCGTTTGATGTGTCGGTCGTGTCCAGATTGCCGGTCAGCCGTGCGACCATAAAATCCGCCGCGTGCAGGAATTTGTGCGCCGCCGCGACGATCTCCGGGCGCTGCTGCTGAAGCCATACCAGTTTGACCAGCGCAAAGGTCGCCGAAAACCCATAACCGAGCTTGTCGGTCAGGTCGCCCGCCGCCGCGTTAACCTGCGCTTCCAGTCCTTTCGCGCGCCCATCGTTGTACATCATGGCGGGCATTAGCGGCTCACCGCGCGGATCGACCGGCACAATCGTGCCTGACGTCGAATCGACACTGAGCGCTGCGATCCGCGCGCCGGGCAGGTCGGCGGCGACCTGCCGCAGACAGGCCGCGCCCGCGCGCCACTATTCGTGGGCGTCCTGTTCGGCGCATCCCGGTTCCGGTTGGTACGGCGGTCGTTCGAAGGTCACCGCAGCCCTGGCGCGTACCTGTCCCTGCGCATCGACGGCGAGCGCCTTCGCGCCGCTGGTTCCGATATCCAGCCCGATCACAATGTCCACAAGCATAGTCCCTTTCGATAGCTTTCATTCACTGATCTTACCGCATAACGCGCGCTGCGGTCGATAGCACCCTGCATAGAATCATCGCAATCAGTTGACACCGATTTCACTTTATTGTATTCTGTTGAACAACAAAAGAAAACAAAAACATAGCGTTAAGAAAAAGTGTCTATCACTTTCGTTTTGCGCGTTTGTGAATATTTTTCTCAACAATATTGGTCAGGCCCCAAATGCCCTTCTATCATCATGCTTTCCTCACATGCTCATCTGATCCGCTGCGCGATCCTGTTCCCTATCCAATCCATCACTGTTTACGGTGCGCGCCTGAACGCTGCGCGGTTGACCGGCTGACGGGCTGCGCCGGTTGGCTTGTGTATTCATCGCTTTTGTCATAACCGGGGAGTCTCCGCATTATGGAGCCAATTCTTGAACTAAACCATATCCGAAAACAGTTCCCTGGGGTTTTGGCCCTGGATGATGTGCATTTTGACATCAGGCCGGGCGAGATCCACGCCTTGTTAGGCGAAAACGGCGCGGGCAAATCCACCCTGATCAAGATTGCGTCGGGCGTGTACCAACCTGATGCAGGCGAGATTCTGGTCGCGGGCAAAGCGGACCAGTTCAACAGCCCGCGCGAAGCGCAATCGCGCGGGATTGCGACGATCTACCAGGAACTCTTGTTATATCCTGAACTGAGTGTCGCCGAAAATATTTTTATGGGGCACGTGCCCAAATCGCGGTTTGGTGCAGTGGACTGGGGCATGATGCGCAAGCAGGCCCAGGAAATCCTGGCTTCGCTGAACATTCATGATATGGACGTGACGCGCAAGGTAGGCACGCTCACGGTGGGCAATCGCCAGCGCGTCGAGATCGCCAAAGCGCTTTCGATGAACGCCCGCGTATTGATCATGGACGAACCGACCGCCGCGATCACCGAAGCCGATGTCGAACGGCTGTTTAGCATTATCGCGCTGCTCAAAGAGCGTGATGTGGGCATCATCTACATCAGCCATCGCCTGCACGAAGTCTTTGAAATCGGCGACCGTGTGACCGTGCTGCGCGACGGTAAATATATCGATACCAAGCCGGTTGTCGAAACCAGCGAAGATGACCTGATCCGTATGATGGTCGGGCGCACAATTGAGAACCTGTTCCCCAAGATGGACGCTCCCATTGGCGAGGTCGTGCTCGAAGTCCAGAACCTCAAACGCAAGCCATTGACCAAAGATATCAGCCTGCAACTGCGCGCGGGCGAGATCGTCGGCCTGGCCGGGCTGATCGGGGCCGGGCGCAGCGAGTTAGCGCATGTCATTTTTGGCTATACCCCCGCTGAATCCGGTCGCATTTTGATCGATGGGCAGCCGGTGAAGATTGGCAGTCCAGCGCAAGCCATGCGCTATGGTATCGCGTACCTGCCAGAAGATCGTGGTACGCAGGGCCTGGTGCGCGAAATGACGATCCGCGAGAATACGTCGCTCACCGTGCTGCGTGAACTGTCCACCGCGATGTTTATTGACCGCCGCGAAGAATTGCAACTTGCCAACCGTACCATTGAGCAACTGGGCATTCGCGCCTTCAGCCCACACCAACTGGTCGGCAAGCTCTCCGGTGGCAACCAGCAGAAGGTCGTGGTCGGTAAATGGCTGGCAACCAAACCCAAAGTCTTGATCATGGATGAACCGACGCGCGGCATTGACGTGGGATCGAAATCGGAGATTCACCGCTTGATGAGCGAGTTAGCGCAGCAGGGGTTGGCGATCCTGATGATTTCCAGCGAGCTGCCGGAGATTCTCGGCATGAGCGACCGCATTCTGGTGATGCGTGAAGGGAAACTGGTCGCCGAATACGCACGCGGCGAAGCCACACAAGAAAATATCGGGACTGCCATGATGAGCAGTGTCAACGGCAGCAGTCACTAGCGGCAGCAACCTGTGGAGCATATGTAATGGCAGTCACGCAACCTGAAACAAAACCTTACCTACGCCTGCCGAAACCGGTAGCCAGCGTTTTACGGATGCTGTTTGGCAACCAGGAAGCTATCCTTCTCCTGGTGCTGATCGTGCTGATCGCGTATGTCGGGAACTACAACGACCGCTTTCTGGGCACACGCAATATGGCTAATGTCTTCAGCGGAAACGCCTATATCGCCGTCGCCGCCATCGGCATGACGATGGTGATCATTTCCGGCAATATCGATATTTCGGTGGGGTCGCTGATCGTGGTGCTGACGATCTTCAGCGGGCAGCTTTCGATCTACGATTATCCGTCCTGGGTAGGCGAGCGCACAGCAATCTGGCTCTCGTGGATTTTGCCGGTGTTGGCGGGGGGGATGGTCGGCGCGATCATCGGTTCTATCGTCACGTATTTACGTGTGCCCGCTATTGTGGTCACGCTGGGCTTTTTGAGCATCCTCAAAGGGCTGCTGATCATGGTCACGAAGGGCGAGCGCGTCACCGGGATGCCGGACAGCTACGGGCTGGCCCAGCAGCGCCCGCTTGAGAATATCCCACTGCCGTTTTTTGAAGACTTCTTCCACCAACTGACCATGCCGGTCTTTATCATGATCTTTCTCGGCATCATCGCCGCGTTGTGGATGCGTTACAGCGCGACGGGTCGCGCCATCTACGCGGTGGGGGGCAACAAAGAAGCCGCGCGCCTGTCGGGTATCTCCGAACACCGTATCATCATGACGGCTTTCATCCTGAACGGGATGTTTGTGGGCATTTCCGCTGTGCTGCTGGCGACGCAGTTCCGCGTGATCCAGACGACCGTGCCGCCAATTGAACTGACAATTATCACAGCGACGGTGGTTGGCGGCGTCAGCATCCTGGGAGGAACCGGGACGGTTATCGGGCCGATCCTGGCGGCAATCCTGCTCAATACCATCACTAAGGCGCTGGTGTTCCTGGATATTTCGCCGTTCTGGACCAAGGCGATTCAGGGTGTGCTGATTCTCGTCACGGTACTGGTTGACCTGCTGCGCCGTTCGCGGCAAGCGTAATACACTCGGAGCAAACAGAATGGCTGTTCAAGAAACTCAGCAAGCACCACAATCAACAGGAAAACAAGCCGGGCGCATCGTTCGCGGACTGCTGCTCCAGCAAGAGATTGTGTTGTTTTTCATCACCCTGATCGCAATTTTCGTGCTGTCCATTCAGACCGACAAATTTCTGACGACTCAAAATCTGCTCAACCAGGGGCGTCTGATCACGGAAATTGGGCTGCTTGCCCTGCCAATGACGTTTATCATCATCACCGGGGGTATTGACCTGTCCGTTGGGTCGATTGCCGGGTTGAGCGCGATTATACTTGGTTATAGCTGGCGCAACTGGGGTTACTCGCTGGAAGCCTCTATCGCCATTGCAATCTTTGTCGGCGGTGTTGCGGGCTTCGTCAACGGGCTGCTCATCACTCGTATCGGTGTGCCGCCGCTGATCATGACGCTGGCGACGCTGACTTTTTACCGGGGGCTGGCCGAAGGTATCGCGCAGGCGCGCTCCGTCACAGGTTATCCGGCGTGGTTTTACGAAATGGGTCAGGGTGACGTGGGAGGCATCCCCTCACAGCTCTACTTACTAATCATCGCCACACTCATATCCGGTATCATCCTTTCACGCACCACCTTTGGACGTGCCCTCTACGCAATCGGTAACAACGAACTGGCCGCGCGTTTTTCCGGTGTGCCCGTTGACCGCGTGAAACTGATTATCTATACCTTCTCCGGTTTCATGGCGGGGGTGGCGGGCTATATTCTGGTGTCGCGCGTGAGTACGACGCGCTCGGATATGGGATCGGGTTGGGAACTGGACGTGATCGCCGCGGTGGTGCTCGGCGGGACCAGTATTTTCGGCGGGACCGGCAGCATTGTCGGCACGGCAATTGGCCTGGTGCTGATCCAACTGCTCAAAAACGGGCTGGCGCTAACGGGCGTCACCGGCGATGCGACGATTGTCGTCATTGGTACGGTGCTGATTCTCTCAACGCTGCTCAACAGCCTGATCCAGCGTTATGTACACGATGTTTGATAAACTAACATTATCCCCTCTGTCATGATCCCGCGCATCACGAGACGAAAGGAGGCGCGATACGAACGATAGCAACACCCGTTCCCGCAGGATATGTGTGCACACCGATCTGTTGAGAGTACAGGAGAAATAGTAATATGCGTAAATTTTTGGCTATGCTGATTGTTCTGACCCTGGTGCTGGCCCCGGTATCTCTGATCCCGGCGGCAGCGCAGGACGGCGAAACCCGCTGGGACGGCGCGGACGATCTCCCCGTAAACCCGCTGCCGTGCGGTGATGAAGAAGCCGAAGCACCCGAACCGCTGGAATATGACGGCGGTCAGGCGGTTGACGCGCCCGATCTCGTTGGGCAGGATATCGTGTTGGTTGATGTTCCCAAGCTGATCGGTATTGGCTACTTCGCGGCTACGACCCTCGG
Source organism: uncultured Anaerolineaceae bacterium (assembly GCA_964567525.1). Taxonomy (GTDB): domain Bacteria; phylum Chloroflexota; class Anaerolineae; order Aggregatilineales; family Aggregatilineaceae; genus CAYRNY01. Next base: position 6,435 of record CAZMNL010000021.1, on the reverse strand, counting down.
TCAGCAGCAGGCCGCTGAGGAACTGGGCAACGTAACGGTTACGACCGATGCCCCGACCGAAGCGAACATCGACGACCAAGTCGCCTTCATTGACAACTACATCACGCAGGGCGTGGATGGCATTCTCTTCGCTGCCAACGACCCGGTCGCGATTGCGCCCGTGCTGCGTCGTGCCCTGGAAGCGGGCATTCATGTCGTCGGCTACGATGCCAACGCGGAACCGGATGCGCGTGAGTGGTTCGTTAACCAGGCTGAGTTCAACGGTATCGCCAAGGCTATGATGGATAGCCTGGCCGTGGAAGTCGGCGAAGACGCCAGCTTCGGTATCGTCACCAGCACGTTTACGACCCCCAACCAGGCACGCTGGATCGCCGAAATGTGGGCCTACGCCAATGAGTGCTATCCTGAAATGGAATGGCTCGAAACCCTGGAAGCCCAGGAAGACTACAACCAGTCGTTCCAGCAGGCTAACACCCTGATCGACAAGTACGGCGAAGACCTGGATGGTATCTTTGGCATGACCAGCGTGGCGACCCCGGCGGCAGCCGATGCCGTGACGCAGGCTGGCCTGTGCGGTGAGACGGCGGTGGTCGGTCTGGCGACCCCCAACGAAATGAAGCCGTTTGTCAACGATGGCTGCGTGCAGTCGGTTGTGCTGTGGAACCCGGTTGACCTGGGCTACGCTGCCGTGTACGTAATGCGCGCGATTGTGGATGGCGAACTGGCCCCCGGTGCGACCGAGGTCGAAGCGGGCAAGCTGGGCACGCTTCAGATCGTCAATGGTAGTGAAGTGCTGCTTGGGCCACCCTTCATCTACACCATCGACAACATCAACGACTTTGACTTCTAGTCCCACGCCGTTTGTATGACCCTAAGCCCCTTTTCTGCAAGGAAAGGGGGCTTTTTCAACACAGGTGAATGCTATGCAGGACAAACTACAGGCGTTAGTAACGATGACGCGCGCACTCGGCGAGCCGGGGCGCGACCTCGTGATCATCGGAGAAGGCAACACCTCGCACCGCATTGATAACGAGACGTTCTGGGTCAAGGCCAGCGGGCAGCAGATGGTATCCATCCAGGCGGATGGCTTTGTTGCGGTGCGATTCGCGCCTATGCTGGCGATGCTCGACGATCCCCCCCCAGACCGGCAAACCATGCAGGATATCATGCAGGCCGCCAAAGTTGACCCGGAGAATCCCCGGCGGCCCTCGATTGAAACATCGTTTCACGCGATGCTGCTGGCAGAGTGTAACATGCAGGTCATCGCACACACGCACCCGGTCGCCGTGAACCGCATCATGTGCAGCGCCCGCGCGGAACACTTCGCGCATAACCGCCTGTGCCCGGATGAAGCTGTGGTCTGTGGCCCGGAGTCGGTGCTGGTCCCGTATATTGATCCGGGGCTGCCGCTGGCGATTGCCATGCGCGACCACGTGCGCGCCTACATGCAGCAGCACGGCGAAGCGCCCAAAGTGATCCTGCTCGCCAATCATGGCCTGATCGCGCTGGGACAGACCCCCACCGAAGCCCTGAACGTGACGGCTATGGCGGTCAAGTCCGCTGAAATCTACTGGGGCGCGTGTGCCATCGGCGAGCCGGTGGTGATGTCCCAGGCCGATATCATGCACATCTATCGCCGCCCAGACGAGATTTATCGCCGCGCCGGTTTCGTCGGCGAGTCGTAGACCCGTTCTTCGCGGGGAAGGAACGATCATGCACGTTGAACTCGCGTATGGCAAGACCGGCCTACAGGTCGATCTGCCCGACAACGCCGCCATCACTACCATCAGCCCGCGCTACGTGGACAGACTGCCCGACCCGGTGGTAGCGATCCGCGAGGCGCTGCGCGCGCCGGTCAGCGCGCCACCACTGCGCGAGTGGGTGCAGCCCGGTGATCGTGTCGGAATCGTGTTCAGCGACATCACGCGCCCCACGCCCAATCACATCCTGCTGCCGGTGATTTTGGACGAACTCGCGCACATCCCCGATGCGCAGATCGTGCTGTTCAACGCGACCGGCACGCATCGCCCTAACACCGATGCTGAATTGCGTGGGATGCTGGGCGATGCAATGGTCGAACGTTACCGCATCGTGCAGAATGATGTCAGCGATCCCGATGCACATGTCGAGATCGGCGTGACTTCCAGGGGCAACACCATCCGGCTGCACCGCGAGTTTGTAGCGTGTGATGCGCACATCCTGACCGGCTTTATTGAGCCGCATTTCTTCGCCGGATTCTCCGGCGGCGGCAAGGCCACCATGCCGGGACTGGCGGCGCTCGATACGATCCTGACCAACCACAGCGCCGCGAACCTGGACGACCCGCGCGCGACGTGGGGTATCACGCACGGTAACTCGCTGTGGGAAGACGTGCGCGAAGCCGCGCACATGGTCCCGCGTAACTTCCTGGTGAACGTCACGCTCAACCGCGACAAAGCGATCACGGGCGTGTTCGCCGGTGAACTGGATCAAGCGCACGCAGCGGGTGCAGCGTTCGTCAAGGATACCGCGATGGTCCCGGTGGATGCGCCGTTCGACATTGTGATCACCAGCAACTCCGGCTACCCGCTGGACCTCAACCTGTACCAGTCGGTGAAGGGTATGAGCGCCGCCGCGCAGATCGTCAAGCCGGGCGGTGCGATCATCGTCGCGGCGGACTGCTGGGACGGCATTCCCGATCACGGCGAATACGGCGCGCTGCTGCACAGCACCGCATCGCCCGCCGACCTGTTGGCGACCGTCCGGCAACCGGGGTTCCGGCGTCAGGATATGTGGCAGGCGCATATCCAGGCGGTGATCTCGCAGAAAGCGCACGTGTACGTGTACAGCACTAACCTGAGCCGCGCGCAGATTGAGGGCGCGCTGCTGCACGCCTGCGACGATATCGCCGGGCTGGTCGCGGACCTGCTAAACCGCTACGGACCAGAGGCGACGATCTGCATTCTGCCGGAAGGCCCGCAGACGATCCCGTATATTGCCGGGTGAGCAGATTATCACACCCAGGAAAGGGACATTTTGACAATGATCCGCAAAGCGTTTGTGATGTCGGTCAACCCCGACAAACACGCCGAATACGAGGACCGGCACAACCCGATCTGGCCGGAACTCGCGCAGGTGCTCAAGGCGCACGGCGTGCATAACTACTCGATCTTTCTGCACGCGGAAACCAATCAACTGTTTGGCTACGTGGAGATCGAGAGCGAGGCCCAGTGGGACGCCATCGCATCAACTGAGGTCTGCCAGCGATGGTGGGCGTACATGGCGGACGTGATGCCCACGCATTCTGACAACAGCCCGATTTCCAGCGAGTTGAAGTCCGTATTTCATCTACCGTAAATGGCTGCGCTTTCGTTTTTACAGAGATTTGAACGCAGCCATCATCGGCTGAGGGGTCAGCAGCCCGGCGGGATAAGCTGGTTTTGTGGAGTGGGAGAAATGTTATGTCGGACCCTCTGTTCTTGGAAGAAAGGCGACGCGCCATTATCGAGCGTTTGGAGCACGAAGGACGAGTCACGGTTAAGGAACTCAGCGACATGATGCAGGTCAGCGAAGTGACCATTCGCCAGGACCTGCGCGCGCTGGAAGAACAGGGACTCATCGAGCGCACGTATGGCGGAGCGGTGTACAGGGGCGGCTCTATGAATCTGCGCGAACTGTCGTTCAATGTGCGCATGAACAAGATGAACAAAGAAAAACAGGCGTTTGCGGCCTTCGCCGCCAGCCTGGTGCAGGACGGCTACAGCATTGCGCTCGATTCCAGCACGACGGCGTATGCGCTCATCCCCCACCTGAAAAAGCTCAGTAAGCTGACCATTGTGACCAACGGCCTGATGACCGCGCACAGCTTCCTGGAACACGACGAGCGCAAAATTCGCGTGATGATCGCCGGGGGGCGGCTGCGCAACGACTCGATCTCCACCGTCGGGAACCCCGAAGACCTGCCGGACATCAACCTGAATATCGGCTTCTTTAGCTGTCATGGCATCACGCCCGATATCGGCGCGACCGAAGTAGACGGCGACGAAGTGATGATGAAACAGGCGTTGATGAGCCGCTGCCTGCAAAAAGTGTTTTTAATTGATTCAACCAAGTGGGGGCGCGTCGCGCCGTACACCATTGCGACCAGCAGCGAGCTGACGTACATCATCACCAGCGAAGATGCCCCGGAAGAACAGGTTGCACGTTTGCGCGAACTTGGCGTGCGAGTCGACAGAATACCGCCAGATTCAGGATAGATGTCAGGTCATTTTTGTTGACACTGCTTTTGACTTGCAGTAATCTGATATAAAATAAAAGTAAATAAAAGCAAACGTCATCCGTTTTAGAGGCAAGAGTCTTGATCAGGTAAAAAAATATGGCTGATTATCACATTATTGCTGTAGATTTAGGGGCCGAATCAGGCCGCGTGATGGATATACACTTTGACGGCGAGCGTTTCACGCAGACCGAAGCGCACCGCTTCCCTAATATCCCCGTGCGCACGCGCGGCACCCTGCGCTGGGATATCCTGCGCCTGTGGCACGAAATCCAGGACGGCATCCAGCGCGTAGGCGATCAGGCGTCCAGCATCGGCATTGATACCTGGGGCGTGGATTACGCGCTGCTGGATGCTGACGGCTGCCTGGTGAGCAATCCGATCCATTACCGCGACACGCGCACTGATAGCGTCATGGACTGGGCCTTTGAGCGAGTCTCGCGCACGGAAATTTTTATGCGTACCGGCATCCAACACATGTCGATCAACACCATTTACCAGATCGCCAGTATGGTACGCGACGACAGCGCCGCGCTCAAAGCAGCCCGAACGTATCTCTCGATCCCCGACCTGCTGCATTACTGGTTATGCGGTGTCAAGAAAAACGAATTCACGCACGCCACCACCACGCAGCTTTATAACCCGCACAAGCAGGACTGGGACCGCGAGATGCTCGAACGGTTGGGCATTCCAGGCGATATCTTCCCTGATATCATCCCACCCGGCACACAAACCGGCGAATACAACGGCATTCCCGTGATCGTCCCGGCGACGCACGATACCGCCAGCGCGGTCGTCGCTGTGCCGACTACGACCGAAAATTACGCCTATCTCAGCAGCGGCACATGGAGCCTGTTGGGGCTGGAACTGCCGCATCCGATCATCACCGATGCTGCGTGCGAAGCGAACGTCACCAATGAAGGCGGCGTCTACGGCACGTTCCGGTTTTTGAAAAACGTGGTCGGCCTGTGGATCGCGCAGCAGTGCCGCGCCACATGGCGCGCGGAGGGCACGGCCTACAGCTATGACGATCTCACCGCTGCCGCTGCCGAAGCCGAACCTTTCCGCAGCCTGATCGATCCCGATCATCCCGACTTCCTGTTCCCCGGCGACATGCCGCAGCGCATCCGCGATTACTGCCGCGCGACCGGGCAGCCGGAGCCGGAAACGGTCGGGCAGGTAATGCGCATGGTGTATGAGAGTCTGGCGTTGAAGTATCGCCATGTGCTTGACCGGCTGGTGTCGCTGGCCGATAAACAGGTGGACCGGCTGCACATCATCGGCGGCGGCGGGCGTAATCACCTGCTGTGCCAGATGACGGCAGACGCGATCAACCGGCAGGTGGTCGCCGGGCCGTATGAGGCAACCGCGCTCGGTAACGCCGTGATTCAGTTGATCACGCTGGGCGCGCTGGACAACGTCGCACAGGCGCGCGATATCCTGAGCCGGACGGTTGACACGGTGGCGTTTGAACCGGGACAAACAGAAGCGTGGGAAGCTGCCTATCAACGCTACTGCGGTTATATCAACGACGCCTGAAACCACGCAGATGCCAACATCGGAGACTTATTTTTAGAGCACACATCGACGGTAACTTTGCCAGAAGGAAGACTACATGAACGGCTGGACCGGAAAAACTCTGCTTGTCGATCTGACGACAGGCACGATCGAGCATCAAACGCTCGATATGGACATCGCCAAACAGTTTATCGGCGGGCGCGGCATTGGAGCCAGGTTGCTCTGGGACCTAGTCGGCCCGGAAGTTGAACCACTCGCCCCGGAGAACGTGTTGATCATCGCCACCGGGCCGCTGACCGGCACCGGGTTCCAGACCAGCAACCGCTTTTCGGTCAGCACCAAGTCCCCGCTGACCGGCACCGTGCTGGACGCGAATTCGGGCGGGTCGTGGGGCATGCGCTTCAAGCGTGCGGGCTACGACCTGATGATCATCAAGGGCCGCGCGCCCAAACCCGTCTACATCGAACTCAGCCCCGATAAAGTCGAAATTCACGACGCGGCGCACCTGTGGGGCAAGACGGTTTCGGAAACGACCGAGGCGCTCGGACAGAACAAGAACAAGCGTAACGTGTTGTGTATCGGTCCAGCGGGCGAGAAACTGGTGCGCTTCGCGGCGGTCATGAACGACGGCACGCGCGCGGCGGCGCGCGGCGGTCCCGGCG
>CAZMNL010000020.1:0-16896 GCA_964567525.1 uncultured Anaerolineaceae bacterium | reverse complement strand
CGTCTGGGACTGGTACCACTACCGGCGCGGGCTGTTGGCCGACGCACAACCCAACCCCGGTCATTACGCCATCGCGGAACTGGACGACCTGCTGCCGCACTGCGTGGTCGTGACGCAGAACATCGACGGACTGCATCAGAAAGCGGGCAGCCAGGACGTGATCGCGGTGCATGGCGATATACGGCGTAACAAGTGCTTCGACAACTGCCGGGGCAACCCCACGTATGTCAACATTTACGGGCTGCTGGATTGGGACGCCGAAACAGACGAAGGACCGCCGCGCTGCCCGCACTGTGGCGCGTATGTGCGCCCGGATGTGGTATGGTACGAGGAATCCTTGCCGCCGGGCCTGTTCGAACGCGCGAGCCTGCTCGCCATGCAAGCCGATGTGCTGCTGGTAGTGGGCACATCGGGCGTGACGTATCCCGTCGCCGCGATACCGGGCATAGCGCGCGATCGCGGCGCGACGATCATCGAGGTAAACCCCGACATGACGCCGATCACATATCTCGCACAGTGGCACCTGCCCGCGCCATCGGGCGTGGTTCTTCCACAGGTCATCGCGCGTATCAAGGCCGCGCAGGATGGTGAGACAGACCGCACGGAGCCGCCGGATGCGTGAGGGGCACATCACAAAAACACGTCAATCACGTGATCGTGTTTCCGGGCCTCACCCCCGTCTCGGCGCGCGACCTTCGGTCGCGGCGGGGGTGAGCGCGATCCTGCTCATGCTCGCCGTTGTCGTACCCTGGCACACCCCCGCCCACGCGCAGACCGGGCGCATCGAAGTGTTTCTGGCACAGGACCCCGAAACCAACGCCGCGCGGTTGTATTTCATGGACGCGCTGAGCGGACTCAGCACGGTGGTAAACGTGGAAAACGGGCGTTTTGCGCTGTTGGGCGACTACGTGTTGTATGAAAAATCGCGCACCGGGGCGATAATGCGCGTACACCCGGATGGCACGCTGGAACCACACCCGTTCATGCGCCGTGCCGTTGATACCGTCGCGCTGGATTGGATCGTCTCGCCGGACGGCCAGAGCGTGGCCTGGACGGTGGTCAACACAGCGGGCGAATCGGCGGCGTTTATCGCCTGGGCAGATGGCAGCGATCTGCGCCAGCTTCCGCTGCTGCCGGAACGGGAACAGCGCGCGCTGTTCCCGCTGGCGCTGGTCAGCGAACGCACGCTGTTTTTCTACGACTCCGCGCACGTGCTGCCCTCGGAGAATCCCGCACCGTATGCGCTTTACCATCACGTCATGGAATACAGTATCAGCAGTGAAATGATCCTGCCGCTGGCGGGCGAACCCGCCTGCCCCTGTGCTGCCGCGATCACGCCGGACGGGCGCATCATGGTGCGGCTGCAAGCCGAAGCCGGTCAAGGGCCGTTTGCGCTGCACGTGCGGGACCTGATAACGGGCGCGGATATCCAGATTCCCGCGCCGCAGATCGCGCTGCGGCAGGCCGGGGACCTGGTGATCAATGCGAACGGCACGCGGGCGGTTTACAATGCAGCGGCAGGCGTGGGAGTTGAGGCCGGACTTGTGCCGGAACAGTACGCGCTGGTGCTGGCAGATGTGGGTGCAGGGACTCAGCGTATACTCATCCCGTCAGGGGAAATACGTTACCGGCCCCTGGGTTTTATCGACGGTGACGCGGCGCTGATGCTCACCGATGCGCGCGCCGGAGGGACGTTCAAATTTGACCTGGAACGCGACCGGTTAGAGCAAGTGTCGGACAAACGATACTTGGGGGCGCTGACGCGGTGAATGGTACAGTCTCTCTGCTGCCAACATGGCTGGTTCAGGAGTGTGCCAGGCTAACCATAGCGCGCGTAGATCACGCCGCGTCCGGTGTATTGGCATCCACGCTGGCGTCATGATCTCCAGGCACATGCAGGCGAAAGATCACGCCCAGGCTGACCAGCGCCACCACCGCCCGCCACGCCACCACCGCCCAGGAATCGCCAGGACCGATCAGCGTGGCGGTCATTTCCGCGACGGCGTGCGCGAAGATCGCCCAGAACAGCCAGTAAAGCTGTCCGCGTAAAAACACTTGTAACACCAGCCAGCTTAACGCCATGTGCATCACCACCGGCAGCAGGCTGTTAGCAGCTTCGGCAAGCGTGCGGCTGACCACCGCGCCCACATCATCGACCGTATCCGGGCCATCGGCGATCAGCGACAGGCCCACGCCAAACGCGATCAGCGCCGTGTAGATCACGCTGGTTAGGCCGTGCCCCGCGCCGATCATCAATGCCTGAGGGCGCGTCGTGGTGCTGCGCGCGAGAAACTGGAAACCCAGAAAACGCGCGATCTCTTCTCCGAACCCGGCCACGATCCCGAAGGCCAGCGCCCCAACCGGCAGAATCCCCAACAGCGCGCGGTCGAGCAGTTGCAGCACGAGCACCTGCGCCATTAACGCCCCGATATACGTCATCACGCCGACAGTGAGCAATGCATAGGGCACGCGGAAGCGGCGATGCAGCCATCCCACCAGGCTCCACGCCGCCGCCAGCAGGCCGAACCCCGCCAGCACAATCACGATCCCGTAAATCAACGCAGCACATCCCTTGTTTGAATCCGCACCAGGTAGAGTCTGCCTCTTCTGCGGCGTGGCGTCAACCGGTTGGCGGTGGGGTGGAACTTTTCGAGCGTAGGGATCGTCATAATTCCGGCGGCAGGGCGCGCAGCAAGCGTATCTCGACTGTAAACCGTTTGCCGCGTATGATCGAACCATATTCGCATGTGCAAAAGATGCACGAGGAGATTCACGTTATGACGTTTAAAAAGTCTCTCATGTTGGTCATGGTTGTCGTGCTGGCGGCGGCAGCAGTGACCTGGACAGGCGCACCCGCAGCACAGGCCGCCCCCCCGCGCCAGGATAACCCCGAAATGCGCACGGTGACCGTCACCGGCTTCGGGGCCGCCTATGGCGCGCCCGATCTCGTCATGGTCGGGCTGGGCGCGGAATCCAGCAACAGCGATATCAAAACGGCGATGGACGACACCACCGCGCGTATGAACCAGATCATGGCGACGCTGGTCGATAACGGCGTGGCCCGCGAAGATATCCGCACCGAGCATTTCTCGATCTACCAGGACTACGGCGGCCCGATGATGGACGACATGCAGACGCCGCGCAACTACCGCGTCTCGACCAGCGTCGTGATCACAGTCCGTGAAGTGGAGCGCGTCGGTGATCTGCTCGCGGCGGCGGTCGATGCCGGGGCCAATATCGTGAACTACATTCAGTTCGACATCGAAGACCGCGCCGCCTTGCAGGATGAGGCCCGCGTGGAAGCCGTCGAGAATGCCCGCACTCGTGCCGAGAATCTCGCCGGTCTGCTGGGGTTGTCGGTGGGCGAGCCGCTGAACGTCGTGGAAAACAGCGACTACTACATGCCCATGATGGGCGGTGGTGGTGGCGGCTTTGGCTATGGCGAAGCAGCGGCGATCAGTGAAGGGCAGCTCAGCGTGAGCATGTCGGTCACGATCACGTTCGCGCTGGTTCCCGTCAGCTAAGCACAAAACCTACCTGACGCAGTACCCAACGGGGACACCGGGCTGCCGGTGTCCCCGTACTGGTACGATCTTTCCCCCCTATTCCACCTCTAATCCATAGCCATGTGCCCGTATAGTTGCGCCCTGACGCGCCGCTTTGCATAATTAAGGCGTGTGGTTATACACTTAGCGCCGGGTGCAGAGCGATGATCGCGCGCGTGAGATATCACCGCACACCGCCGCCGCTGGCCTTTCGCTGGCGGCTGAAAGCTAACCGCTTATCGCTATCTTAGAAGGAGCGACTCGTGCGCTTATTACAAACCCGTTGGATGCGCCTTGCGGCGCTGTGGATCGGTATTCTGGCCCTGTTCGCGCTGGCCGCAGCGTGCGCCGGGGAACGTGGATCGACCAATAGCGGCGTGGTGCCTTCCAGCGCCGAAGCCGCCGATGTCCTGTCCGGCGGCGGACTCGCGCCCCAGGAAACCGAGGAACCGCCGCTCGCCGCGCGCGTGAACGGCGAGCCAATCACGCTTGAGCAGTTCGAACGCGAGCGCGAACGCTGGATGCTCGGCCTGACCATCGAACCGGCGTCCCAGGCCATGTTTGACGCCAGCGTGCTTGACGCCATGATCGACCAGGTGTTGATCGCCCAGGCCGCGCAGGAACTCGCCATCACAGTCAGCGACGACGAAGTTGACGCCGAACTGGCGCTGCACGCCGATATCGCGCAGACCAACGACACCACGCTCGAAGAAGTTCTCGCCGCGCAGCTTTACACAATGGACGACTACCGCGCGGTGGTCGCTAACCTGCTGCTGGTGCAGAAAGTCAGCGAGATCGTCGCCCAGGTGCCGGATACCGCCCCGCAGGTGCATTCGCGCCATATCCTCGTCGCCGACGAAGCCACCGCCCGCGCGCTGCTCAGCCAGCTTCAGGCCGGGGCCGACTTTGCTCAACTTGCCGCGCAGTATTCGCTGGACGCCACAACCGCACCCTCTGGTGGGGACCTGGGCTGGGTATCGCAGGGTGTGCTGTTCCAACTGGAGGTTGAAGCGGCGATCTTCGGGCTGCAACCGGGGCAGATTGCTGCCGAGCCGGTACAGAGCAGCCTGGGCTATCACATCGTGCAGACTCTTGACCGTGTTGAGGATCGCCCGCTGTCTCAAGCGGCGATTGCGCAGCGCAAACAACAGTTGTTTCTCGAATGGCTGGACACGCAACGCGAAAACGCCGTGATCGAACGGTTTGTCGGGCTGGTTGAGTAGCCACCCCACAACAGGAGACGCGCACCATGAACGAGAATACCACGTTCTTTTTTAACATTATCACGATCATCTTCCTGGCGCTGACGCTGTTCGTCGGCCTGATGGTGGTCAGCATCGCGTCCGGCTCGATGGAACCGCCGATCCTCGCGCCCGGTGAAGATGATCCGCTGCCGACCGAATATATCGCGCCTACCCTGACCCCCTCACCGGTTCCGCCGGGGGTGTCGATGATGGGCACACCACCGCCGAATGAACAATAACAGGAAACGAGAGAAGGGGGCCTGAACGATGGACCGTGCGGGCAATTTGTTTTTTAACGTCGTGACACTGATTTTCACCGTGTCTACCCTGGTAGTTGGGATCGTGGTACTCGCCATTGCCGGGGACGCAATGGAACCGCCGATCCTCGCGCCCGGTGAAGATGATCCGCTGCCGACGCAAGTCGTGCTCAGTTCGCCCACGCCCAGGCCATCCTGGACGCCGTCGCACACGCCGACGATCACGCCCACCTACACCGCGACGATCACGCCCACCGTGACGCCGACCGGCACAGCGACCGCCTCGGCGACCTTTACCCTGACTTCGACGCCGACCATTACCAATACGCCGCTGCCCACTGTGACCGGCACCGTGACGCCGACCAATACCCTGATCCCACCCACCGCCACACCGACGCGCACCAATACGCCCACGCCATCGATCACGCCGTCGGTCACGCCGTCCCCAACTGGGCCAACCGCCACACCAACCTCGCAGTTCCCGTTCATCATCCAGCCAAACTCGATCATTCTGCGCGAGAACTTCGCCAACACCGCGGGCTGCAACTGGCAGGGAATCGCGGGGCAGGCCACCGATACGCGCGCCGAACCGGTGATCGGGGTGCAGGTGCGCGTGCGCGGCCCGGAAAACGAATACTCCACGCTGACGGGAACCAACACGTTCTACGGCCCTTCGGGGTGGGAAATCGTGGTCGGGAACCAGGCCCTTGTCGCGCGGTATTCCGTAAGCCTGTGGTACAACAACGTGCAGGTTTCGCCCACCGTCGAGATCGTGTTTCCCGGCTCGTGCCAGCAAAACCTGGCAACCGTGAACTTTATCTTGGCGCGCCCGCTGGAATAGCACCGCGCCGGAAGGATACACAACGCCATGTCGCCAAACCGTTCGACCCTGTACGACGTGATCACCCTCCTGTTTGTGATCCTGACGGTGGGACTGGTGGCGATCCTGGTGTTGATCATCAACGATCCACAGACGACGCTGAACCCATTCCCGCCGCCGACCGTGCCGCCGCTGGTCAACCTGCCCACGCTGACACCGTCCGCGACGGTCACGCCCACCGCGACTCCGTCCGGCACGCCGACGATCACGCTCACGCCGACTCACACCGCGCTGCCGCCGAGCGCCACCGCGACGCATACCGCCACGCCGACCGATACGCCGACCATCACGCCCACACAGGTCCTCGCGGGAGTCGATCCGCAGCCGCAGAATACCCCGGTTCCGCCGCCGCCGACGGTGTTCGTCCCGCTGGACGATGGCAGCGGGAACACGGTGCCGGGGGGCGAACCGACTGCCGCGCCGGTCACGACGGCTGCACCGCTGGACGCGCCCACACGCTCGCCGTTCCCGTTCACCGTGAACGAGGTCAGCTACGAACCCAATCCCGGCGAGCAGGGCTGCCAATGGTTGAGCGTGGCCGGGACGGTGACAGGGCTGCTCGGCGAACCACTGGGGGGACTGGCGATCCAGATTGACGGCGAGAACTTCCGGCAGGTGCAGTTTTCCGGTTCGGCGGCGCGATGGGGCGTGGGCGGCTTTGAGTTCGCCGTCGGGGCGGCCCCGCGCACCGCGACCTACACACTGCAAGTCAAGAGTCCCACCGGCGGGCTGTTGTCGGATACCGTCGAGGTGCAGACCGGCAACACCTGCGACAGCACCGTGACCTTTGTAGAATTTGTGCAGAATTACCCATATTAATCCGCGCAACACCTGACCGGCAAAGGGGCCGACGATGACAAACACCGACCGCGTAGCCACCGGGATCGCCAACTTCGACGAGTTGATCGGCGGGGGCTTTGTGCCACATTCCGCCACGCTGCTGCGCGGCGCGCCGGGCACGGGAAAAACCACCTTCGGCCTGCAATACCTGCTGCAAGGTGCGGACCAGGGCGAACCAGGTATGTTCATTTCGTTCGAGGAATTTCCGCAATCGCTCTATCGTGACGCGCAAAGCGTGGGGTGGGACCTGAAAGCCTACGAGGATGCGGGCCTGCTGCGCCTGATGTTCACCTCGCCGGAGGTGCTGCTGCAAAGCCTCACCAGCCCGGAAAGCCGCCTGGCGCACACGCTGTATGAATACGACATTCGCCGCGTCGTGCTGGACAGTCTGACACACTTCACGCAGCGCATCACCGACGATCACGACCTGCGCCGCACTTACCACCAGGTGATCAGCGCGTTTCGCCGCGAAGAGATCACCGCGCTGTATCTCGCCGAGGAAATGCGCAGCGACTACACCAGCCAGGAACGCGGACGGCTCTCGTTCGTGGTGGACAGCCTGATCATGCTGCGCTACCTGGAGATCGACAGCGCCATCGAGCGCGCGCTGGTCGTGCTCAAGATGCGCTCATCGGCGCACACCACCGCGATCCACAGTTACGAGATCGGGGAAAACGGGCTGACCATCGGCCCCGCCATGCAGGGCAAAACCGGCCTGCTGAGCGGCATCAGCCAGCAGCGCATGATCAGCACCGTGCGCTAAGGTTTACGCCCAAGTATAGAGCGGGCGCAAACCGACAAGATTGGTGATGAAATCAATTGGGTGATTTATTTCCTGGATCAGCCTTCCTGGGTAAAGTCAGTATTTGCTCACTCAATCAGGTTATTCTGTACTGCCAACGTAGCGGCCTCCGTGCGGCTGTTAACCCCCAGTTTAGACAGCACATTGCTGACATGATTCTTGACTGTCGAACGGCTGATCGTCAGTCTTTCGGCGATTTCACGGTTATTCAGCCCCTCGGTGATGAGTTGCAAGACTTCGCGCTCGCGCCCTGTGAGATCGTAGCCGGGCGGCGGCGGTTGGGTTGTGGCCTCAATCAGAATGCGCGTGGCTTCCGGTGCAAGCGTGGATCGCCCGGCATGAGCAGAACGAATCGCTCCAGCCAATTCTTCGTTGGATACGTTCTTCAACAAATAGCCGATGGCCCCGGCCTGTAAAGCCCCTTGCACCAGGTCTTTTTCCTTAAAGCTGGTCAGTGCAATGATCTGGATTTCCGGGCAGATTGCGCGCAGCCTGCGCGTCGTTTCTACACCATTAATACCGGGCATGATCAGGTCCATGAGAACAACATCGGGCTGCACTTCCGCACAGACCCGCACCGCATCCTCGCCCCGTGAAACAACACTGACTAGTTCCAGATCATCGTATACTTCCAGCATGACCTGTAACCCACTGCGTACCATATCATGGTCATCAACAACCATTACCCGAATTTTTTCTGTGGTACTCATACGGTGTCCTTTCAGGATTCACTCGTCAAAGTGACTGCCACCCTGGTCCCCCGACCCATCAGACTTGTAATTTGGAATGATGCATCGATAGCCGCTGCCCGTTCACGCATAATTGATAATCCCATCGAAGTAGCCTCAACTTGCGTGACATCAAAGCCGAGGCCATTATCGGCAATACTCAGGTGCAGTTGCTCCGGCCTGCTATCAAAATATACCGCTACTTGTGTCGCCTGAGCATGTTTGACTACATTATTCAGCGCTTCTTGTGCAATGAAGAACAACATCGTCTGCACATTTTCAGACAAAGGATATGTTCCTTTAATGTCTAGCTGCACCTCGATCTGTATTTTACCCTGTAAGGCATCAGTCAAATGGCGCAGCAGTTCGTCGAAATCCGCCTCAACCAGGTTGGCGGGGCGCAGTGCCAATAACAAGGTGCGCATCTCCGCCAGTGCGCCGCGTGTCAGGCGACGCAACTGTTCCAGGCGGTGTTGGGCCTGGGCCGGATCGCGTTTCCATAGCAGCGGCAGCGCTTCGGCGATCACACTGGTTGAGTATAGCGTCTGGCTAACGGCATCGTGCAAATTGTGCGCCAATCGTTGACGTTCTTTCATGGCTGCCAATTCCTGGCCCTGTTCAAAAAGCTGTGCATTTTGCAAGGCAATCGCGGCATAATTGGCAAAAATCTGTAATCGATTGGCATGCACATCCGAAAAATAATCCGGGGTTTTACTGCTGAGAAACAGAAACCCGGTCAAGGCTCCGCGTAGATGAATCGGTGCAGCGACATATGATTGAATCGCGTGCATGCCCTGCGGTCGCGTCTTGTGCCAGACATTATCCACACGAGAGACAACAACCGGTTGGCCGCTCTGCGCCATCATATCTAACTCGGCATCATCTGCGATAATCATCTGCTGCTCCAGCAGCAATTGCGACGCCTGATGATCGTCAACGCCCGTTGCCCGTACTACGCGCGCAGTTTCATCCATCTTCAATACGATATACGCCATATCGTGCGGAACGACACGGCCCACATTTTCCAGAATGCGATCCAGGACTTCGTTAAGGTCCAGCGTGCTGATCAACGTGATGACAATGTTTCTGAGCGCATTCTCCAACACGCGCTGCTCTCGCTGTGCGATTTCCACACGTTTGCGTTCCGTGATATCCGTATGTACGCTGATCAGTCCGATACGCTGACCGGCCTGGTCTTTAATAGAATCAACGCGCAGCAGGGTTGGCACGATGTGCTCGTGCTTCGTTTTGAGGGCGATCTCACCTATCCACGACCGATCTGCTTGAATGCAAGTGAAAATCTCTTCAGCTACCAGCGGGTCAACAAATAACGATTCAGGGATGCCCCTGACATTCAATTCATTGACTTGAAAACCATACAGATCGGTGAATGCCCGGTTAAGGTAGATAGCCTTTCCGCTTATATCTGAAATACTGATAGCATCGCTGGTGCTTTCGATAGCTTTACTAACACTTGCGAGGCGTTTGGCGCGTGCCTTGAGCCGGTACGTGAGTTCGCGCATTCGGAGCAGCATTCGCACCTGAGCGAGCAGCTCCGCCGGTTCAAACGGCATTACTAACAACCCGTCGAAATTGAGACGGTTTGTTCTGTGGATAGTAGTAAGTTCGTCCGGGGTGATAACGAGTAATACGGGAAAGTCTACCGGGGCTTCAGCCGCTTTTTTGCTATGCAGCCAGCCATCCAGTCGCGCTAACCCAGGTGTGTCAAGCACACACAGATCAATACGGGCTGCCTGTGGCGGCAGCTCGGTATACTGGATAACCGGGTAGTGATCTGATAGCAAATCCTGAAGCAGTTCACACGTGTGCGGTTCGCTAAACACTAAAATAACAGGTTTCATAGGAGATTCTCGCAGTCGGCGACTTTTTTCTTGATTCTACATGTATTTTAATCAAGATGGGTTGCACCGGGCTGCTCACTGAGTCAATCTCAGCCGATTCATCGATCAACCGTCATTACTAGCACGCACGTGGTTTTCGATCCGTTCGGCTGTGGCATTCGAAATTATAAGCACCGTATTGCTTCGATCTTCTGTCTGAAAATCAACGTCGTCGGGTTGTAAAATAATGCTCTGAACGGCATTAGAATCTTGTGCGCTATGCGTGATCTCATACAGGCGAACCTTGCCTGTATCCTGCTCAAAATGCACTTCACTCAACGTGCCCCAAAGCCGGTTATCCGGTGACATGAGCTTCTTACCCACTGCCACCTGCGATTTTTCCAGAATCTCACGCATATGCGGTAATGTGCGGGCCAATATAATTTGATCCTGAGATGCTACGATCAGAGCATTAGGGGCTATAGATAACTGATCCGACCACGGCAGAATTCTTGTGCCCCCTAACCAGCCACCACCGTAAGACATACTAAAACAAAGCACCGTGTGCGTATGAGGATCAAAAATCACGTCATCGACGGTTTCGATCTGTTTGCCAGACTGTATGATAACCGGTTTCCCAATGAAGTTACTTGCTCTACTCATGACTACTTTCCAACATTTTTCTCTTTCCTCAATTGTTAAGGCTACGCCATAAAATTAATTACCCCATCCCCTACTCCCTTCCCTTAGCAAAAGGGACCCTTGTACATAGCTGTTGGGGAAAGTCAAACGGGCGAGTTATTTTTATAGATCGGCCTAACCGTTGGCCGAAGAAAGATTAACAGGTTGTCCCAGTCGCACCTGGAACGACCTGTTTCAACATCAGCACCATTCGGCCAAATATCGAACATGCTCACTTCGAAATTTTGCCCATCAGTTCGTTAACTCGCGCACGAAGATTAGGGACTTCCTGCTCAAGCTGGCCTAGCGCTTCGTCGGTGGCATCGCGGCCACGCTGGAAGCCTTCTTCCAACGTATCGGCGATGAGTTCGCGCGTTTTCTCTCCGCTGTTCGGAGCCAGAAGCAGCGCAATGGCAGACCCCAGGCCAATACCTAACCCCGTAAACATCAAGGCATCAACAATCCGCTGGCGCTTCATCGCCTTTTCGGCCTCGTCACTGTAATAGATACGGCTGGACATGGTACGCTCCTTAGTTTTGCATACATATATTTATACTAATCTAATTCAAAGTTGGTACGAAGGCATGAAGTACGTGATGGGTTTTTTAATAGGCCAGGTGACCCAGTTTAGCATGAGACACATGGCTCGCAGCCTCTTGGTATAGCGCTTGAACATAACATTATGCCTGATTATGCCAGGCGATTATTGCTGGAAGCCAAGAAAGAATTGCATCGCACCCAGTCCGCCGAGGCTGCTGCTTTGTCGAGCGCATCCTCACCGTGATCGCCATCTGTCGCCAGCAAGACCGCGCCCTAACCTTAAGGTCCCTGGCGTTTTGCCCCTTGAACGGACACAAAGTGCATAGAATCGCCCAGTTTCGTAAACGTTGCGTTAAAATTCGCGCGGGGCAGCAACTCCGGCTACGTCATTTGCGTAATTATGATTAGAACATACTGAAACACACCAGAACGACACGCGGACCTCGCTTGGTTCGCCCGACCGTTTATCAACAGGGAGGAAATATCCAATGTCTGACAACCACACCCCGCCCACCCCGGAAGATATGGGCGAACAGCTTGATGAAGAATTGAAGGACACGGTTCACGAGTGGGCCGAAGACCAGGAAGGCGACTACGAAGACCTCGACGAACGCATTGATGAACGCCTGCGCCGCATGATGGCTGGTTGGGTCGGTGCGGAGGAAGATGCTGACTGGAAAGCCATCGGTGGCAAGGCTGACGCCAACACCCGCGCCGCAATGGCGGGCTGGGTCGGTGCGGAGGAAGATGCTGACTGGGGCGCGATCTCTGGGCGCGTGGAGAACCGTATCCGCGTAGGTATCGCGCGGCTGGTCAAGGCCAACGCTGAAGAACCCGAAGCCGCCGATGACGAAGCCTCCTGGAGTGACATCGGCTCCAAGATCGAGCAGGATGTACGCGGTTGGGTCGGCACGGCGGTTGGCACGGAGAAGAACGCCGACTGGAAGACCATCGGTGAGCAGTTCGTTGATCAGGTCAAGCAAGCGTTCGACCAAATCACCCAAAGCCTGAAATCTGAAGACGAGGACGCGCAGGAAAAACCTTACGCGCAGTCCGAAAAGATTGAGATTGAAAGCGACGACGATCCCGGCAGCGGCCCGAAGGTCGCCTCTGAAAAGCCGGTCGATCCCGACGCTTAAATCTACCCCCTATTCCCCCCTACCTGGCTCACGGAGCGCGCGGCGGTGCTGTTTGGCGGCTGCGCGCTCCAGCCCGTTTAGGCTGAATCGTTGAAACAAAAATCACGCCGCAGTGGCACGGCCAGCAGCGGCGCAGAATAGACGGAGGAAAAACGGAGATAACGAAAAAAGATATCTACGTCCTCAGCGGTAATTTTCTGTTAGCAAGCGCCTACCCTACGACGCGCTGATCAATTCGAACAGCCGCGTAGTGTCTTTGGTCGGCTTGATGCCGAACATGTCTTTCAGCGTCGCCTGAAGCTGGTGATACTGGCGTACTGCGTCGGCTTTGCGCCCCTGCTGCGAGTAAATCAGCATCACATCCTGGTGTACGTCTTCCCAGTCCGGCTTGACACGCACGGCGCGCATCAGGTAGCCCAGCGCCATGTCGAGATCGTTCAAACCGCGATAGTAACGGCCCAGGTTGATCAGAGCCTGCGCGTATTTCTGCTGCAAGGCGGTACGGCGCTCGCGCACCCAGGGCATATCGATATACGGCAGAAAGTCCGAGCGATAAAGCTGGATCGCCTGGTACCACAGGTTCGGCGCGTCAAGTTCGTTTTCGATGGCCGCTTCGACCGCTTCTTCGAACAGTTTCACATCGTAGTGGATCGTCAGGCGCGGTGAATGCACGTAGAATCCGCTGGCGTAATTGGTCAGTTCGTGCCCCAGGCGCTCGCTGATCTTGCGCTTGGTGACGTGGAAGACGTTGGTTGCTTCCTTGACCGCCATCTTCGGCCAGAAGATCGAGAAGATTTCGTCGCGCGTCACCATCGGGTGATCGACGAAATAGTAGAACAGGTGGCGCGGCAGCGATCCGTCCCAGCTATGCACCGGGCGACCGTCAATGTACACATAACCACCGGCCAGCGCGTGGACCTCTAGCTGACCTTTGGCGGGATCGTCGCCGTAGATGCCGCCATCCATCGCCTCTTCATTACCCACCACCACGGCCTGATCGTTCAGCACCAGGCTGTTCCAGGGTTCCAGCCCCAGCAGGCGCGCATTGATCACGATCTGCGCATGGGACGGCATCTGTTCGGGGAGCGCCTGGAAAAAGCGGGTTTCGTCGTCGCCCATTTCCAAACGGTCGAAGGTATCCAGCACCAACATATACCGGTCCGAACGCAGCAGGTGCAGGTCCGCACCGAAGGCCACCGCCATTTCTTCCGGGGTGGCACGTCCGCCGAGCGCCGCGCGCGTGTGTTCGAGTGAGGCGGGCAGCAGGTCACTGTTTGCCATGCGATCCAGCCAGGTCCAAAGCGTGGACTCTTCCGGCCCCATCGCATAGTAGATAATGCTCTGCTCGTAAGCTTGTAGAAACATGGCTAAGAATGCTTTGTGGCTGCGGTTGCGAGGGTAAATGATCGCAATCGGCGCGCCATGCATTTTGGTTTCAAAGTTGTCATAGGTGATTTCCGCCACCCGTTCCAGCGTTGTTGTTAGATTTTGTCTATGCATGGTCACATCCTCACATTACAGGTGGGCAGAATCATGACTGGCATCGGCACATATAGGATCGCGCTGATGCCCCCACCTCTATAATTTTTAGACTTACGCTTAAAGACATGCAAATATATTCCACTACTTTAATTATCTTACACCAAACAGGGTGGCATTATACCTCAAATCTCAAAAATGTCAACTGAATTTGAATCAAATCAAAACATTAAATTATCATTGTTCACAGGCTATAACCAACCACAAATCTAATTCTAATTATATTCTGCTACGCGCGCTTTGTGGCTGCCTGTGGTGGCGCAGTGTGATTCACGCACCTGCCGGACGTGCTATAATCCGTAAATACGCGCGCATTCTGTGCGCGTTCGCATTCTGTGCGCGTTCATCTTTGATACACGCTCAAGAGGATAAATCCTTAAAATATGCCAATTCAGCAGCAATACGCATTACAACGCGGGCGTTTCTGGGGTGTGATGCTGGTCGTGGTGTTCGTTGGTGCGGTGGTGGCGTGTACTTCTGCGCCTGCGGCTGAAGACCCGCTGCCTACCGTAGTGGACCTGACAATGCATCCGACCAATGCGTTTTTGACGCAGCAGGCCCCGCCCGCAGGCTACCGCGACCTAACCACGTTGAGTGCCATCGACAACACGCTGCGCGCCCAAACGGGCTGGACCTACACCGTCAGCGCGACGTTTGACGGAATCTACGACGTGACCGGTGAAGCCGTCACCGGCACGCTGAGCGCCCGGATTCAGGGCAACGAACCCAGCCAGCGGCGGCGCGTGGTGATCGCAGTTGAGAGCGGCGTGTTCCTGCCCTATGACGGTATTTTGCAGCTTGAGGGCGTGCGTTTCTCCAACGATTACTACATCGTGGACATCAACGGCGTCTGCACGGCGGACCAGGGCGGGCAGATGGTCGGA
The DNA here is from genome assembly GCA_964567525.1 of uncultured Anaerolineaceae bacterium. Classification (GTDB taxonomy): domain Bacteria; phylum Chloroflexota; class Anaerolineae; order Aggregatilineales; family Aggregatilineaceae; genus CAYRNY01. The sequence continues at coordinate 1,976 of CAZMNL010000020.1, read as the reverse complement.
TCGGAAGTCGCCGACCTCAGCGCCGGGAACCTGATCGGCGGCGTGACGCGCGCGATCCCGACCGGGCATCAACGCACGATTGAGGGTTTGCGTGCGTGGCAGTACACGTTTGCGGCGGACGCCATGCAGCTTCCCGCGATCCTCCGCCGCACCGACAGCCGGATCGAACTCAACGCCGATCTGTGGTTCGCGCCGGAGGTCAACGCCGCACTGCTCTACGAAGTCACCGCCAACGTCGCGCGCGTTCACCTGCTGTGGGCCGATCAAACGCAGTCCACCGTTTCCGGCACGCTGTACCTACGCTACGAGCTGGATATCGCCACACTCGGCGATCTGCCGAATATCTCGGTTCCGCACGGGTGTTGATGTCCCTTATTTGTGCCATTGGCGCAGGCGAAACGCACAGGTATAATGGGGCCAGTCAAACTCGTGACAATTTCCCCCACTCACCCAGATATGGGGGTTATCACCTGCACCGTAGGAGCGAATTATGCGAGTAAGTGTGCTTCAGGAAAACTTACAGAAGGGACTGAGCATCGTCAGCCGTGCGATTGCCAGCCGTCCCACGCTGCCAATCCTGGCGAATGTGTTTGTTACCACCGATGGCGAACGGCTGCGGCTGTCGGCGACTAACCTGGAACTGGGCATCACGGCCTGGATCGGGGCGCAGGTCAGCGATCCAGGCCAGATCACGCTGCCCGCCCGCACCCTTCAGGACCTGGTGAACACGCTGCCGGCAGAACGTGTCGATATGGACCTGGATACGCGCACCCTGTCGCTGCACCTGGTCTGTGGCATGAAGTCCGCTAACATCAAGGGGATGGACGCGAACGAATACCCCGCCATGCCGGGGTTCGAGTCCGAGCGCGCGCTTGCCATTGACGCGCGCGTGTTCAAAGAGATGATCGAGCAGACGGTTTTTTCCGCTGCGCGCGAAGACAACCGCCCGATTCTGACCGGTATCCTGCTGCGCTTTGAAGAGGATATCCTCACGATGGCTGCCGCCGATGGCTACCGGCTCTCGGTGCGCACCGCCGAACTGATGATGAGCGCGGGCACGGGATTCGCCGACCCCATCATCGTCCCAGCGCGCACATTGCAGGAACTCGCGCGCATCATCAGCGACGAAGACGACGAGGTGCTGATCGCGCCGCCCGATGATCGCGGGCAAGTGCAGTTCAGCCTGAAGAACGTCGAGATTGTCTCGCAGGTGATCGAGGGCAAATTCCCCGACTATGAGGCGATCATCCCACGCGGTTACAGCACGATGGTGCTGTGCTATACGGATGAACTGCTCGCTGCGTGCAAGAGTTCGGAAGTGTTCGCCAAAGACTCGGCCAATACCGCGCGTATCCTGTTCGAGCCGAGCGGCCAGGCCGATATACCGGGGCGCGTGGTTGTGGCGGGCCAGTCGCAGGAAAAAGGCGACGCCCAGGCCCCCTTAGACGCCAGCATCGAGGGGCAGACGGTCGAGGTGTCGTTCAACATTCGCTACCTGATCGACGTGCTGAACGTCGTGCGCGAAGACCAGGTGATCCTGGAAACCAGCGGCGCGACCTCGCCGGGCGTTGTGCGTCCTGCCGGGCGCGATGACTTCATTCACGTGATCATGCCGATGTCCACCGGGCGTTAAGCGCGCAAGCGCCGCCGATCATGCCACCCGGCCCGATCTTTATCGCGGTCGGGTGTTTTTGGGGTACACGCGCGCTAATCCAGCACGTCCGGCGCGACGATCCAGCCCTCATCGGGCGCAAACTGGTGATCCGGCGGCACGCCGTAATGGGGTTGACTCGCGCCCCAGGCCGCCTGCACCGCGCACAACAGCGCGTCGAGCGTGTCGCCGGTCGGGTCGTCGATCATGTCTGAGGCGAGCGGGTCCGGCAGGTCGAGCGCGAAGCCGTACACGTCGAGCGCGTCGTGTCGTAGTCCAGCGAGGATCGCGCGGCGGGTGTCGGCCTGGGCGCGTGTTTGCTTGC
>CAZMNL010000019.1:0-17030 GCA_964567525.1 uncultured Anaerolineaceae bacterium | reverse complement strand
CGCTCGTTAAAGCCCTCGGCGATGCGCACGGCTTCCTGGCCGGTCATCGCGTCGGCAACCAGCAGCACTTCAGCGGGCTGGGTGCGTTCGCGGATGGCTTCCAACTCGCCCATCATCGTATCGTCGATTTGCAAACGGCCTGCCGTGTCGATGAGCACGACGGTGGCGTCGGCGTCTTTGGCGGCCTGCAAGCCGCGCAGTGCGATATCGGGCGGGGCGGCGGAAGTGCCCTCTTCATGATACGGCACGTTGATCTGTTTCGCCAGCGTGACCAACTGGTCCACCGCTGCGGGCCGGTAGGTATCGCACGCCACCATGAAGGGGCGGCGACCGTCGCGGCGCAGCATTACCGCGAGCTTGGCGGCGGTGGTCGTCTTACCGGAGCCTTGCAAGCCCACGAGCATGATCACGCGCGGCGTCGGGCCGCTCAGATTGAGACGCCCCGGCTGACCAAGCGTTTCGACCAGTTCTTCGTTGACGATTTTGATGACCTGCTGCGACGGCTTCAGGCTGCGCTGCACCTCAGCGCCAATCGCGCGGTCACTGACGCGCGCGATGAAGCCTTTGGCAACCTTGAGGTTGACATCTGCTTCCAGAAGAGCCATGCGCACTTCGCGCATCGCTTTTTTGACATCATCCTCGGTCAGCTTGCCTTTGCGCCCTAACTGCTCAAAGACATCTTGCAGGCGATCACTCAGGCTTTCAAACATTGCCGGACCTCAATCGAGTCAGGTAACGATACCGACTCGAATTGTAAAAGATCGCTGAGGCTCCGTCAAGCCCGGTCACGTAAACGAGCGGGATGGTTTTGCGACTCAGGGCGATGACCCGGCGATCACGTAGACGAATTGGCGTTTTCGTCGGCCATCTTTGCCAGCAACCGGCGTTCATCATCAGTCAGCGGGGCATTGGTGAGCATATCCGGGCGGCGCTGCCACGTGCGCCGGATGGCCTGCTCGCGCCGCCAGCGCTCGATTGCGCCGTGATCGCCGCTGAGCAAAATCTCCGGTACGCGCATCCCCTGGAATTCCGGTGGGCGTGTGTAGTGTGGGTATTCGAGCAGTCCCATCGCGTGTGAGTCTTCCTCAGCGCCCCAGCGCGCGCCCAGCACACCGGGAATTAGCCGTGATACAGCGTCTACGATGATCATCGCGCCGAGTTCGCCCCCGGTGATCACAAAATCGCCGATGCTGATCTCGTCCGTGATCGCGGACTCGCGCACGCGCTCATCGACGCCTTCATAACGCCCACAGACCAGGATCAGGCGTTGGTGCTGTACAAGTTCCTGGGCGACCTGTTGGGTGAAGACGCGCCCCTGAGGGGTCAGCAGGATGACGGGCGCGGCATCATGCCCCGCACGCGCGGCGTTGATCGTGGCGACCAGCGGCTCGACGCGCATCACCATGCCGCCCCCGCCGCCATACGGGGTGTCATCGACAGTGCGGTGTTTGTCGGTAGAATGATCGCGGATGTCGTGCAGCCGCAGCGTGATCAGGTTTTTCTCTTGCGCGCGTTTGAGAATGCTCTCAGTGAACGGCCCTTCGAACATGCCGGGGAACAGTGTCAATATGTCAAACTGCATCGTGTGCCTGTGTCCTTGCCGGGAAAGCCACTATAATAAGCGTATCGTGGTGCTATTATAGCGCCAATTCGGGACCGAAGCGGGCGAAAAAAATGAGCGAAAATGTTGATTTGTTGGTCCATAACATAGGGCAGCTTTGCATCATTCCGGCGCACAATGGCGGGCCGCAGCGAGGAAGTGATCTCGGCGACCTGGGTCTGCGCACGAATGCGGCGCTCGCCATACATGATGGCGTGGTCGTAGCGGTAGGAGACAGTGATGACCTGTTGGCGCGCTATATGGCATCCACTGTGCTTGATGCTGACGGTAAACTGGTTACGCCGGGATTGGTCGATCCGCACACGCACCTGATCTGGGGCGGCGACCGCGCGGGCGAGTTTGAGCAGCGTATCGCGGGCGCAACCTACCAGGAGATCATGGCAGCGGGCGGCGGGATCAATAAGACGGTCCGCGATACGCGCGCCGCCGAACTGAATACGCTGATCGAACAGGCCAAGCAGCGTCTTAACCGGATGTTGGCACACGGCGCGACGACGGTCGAAGTCAAGACCGGCTACGGTCTGAATATGCGCACTGAGATCGCCATGCTTCACGCGATTGCGCTGCTGGATATGGAGCACCCGGTCGAACTGGTGCCTACCTTTTTGGGCGCGCACGCCGTCCCGCCGGAGTTTGAAGGCGACGCCGACGGCTATGTCGATTACCTGATTGACGACATGCTGCCCGCCGTCGTGGAGTGGTGGGACGAAAACTGGCCCGGTGTGCTGTTCTGTGATGTGTTCTGCGAGGTGGGCGCGTTTGATCTTGCGCAGACGCGGCGCATCCTTGAGGTGGCGAAGTCCTACGGCATGGCGCTGAAAGTCCACGTTGACGAATTCGAGGCGCTGGGCGGGGCGCGGCTGGCGGCGGAACTGGGCGCGATATCGGCGGATCACGTGGTGGCGACGCCGGACGAGGATATCACAGCGTTGGCGGCATCCGATACGATTGCGGTTTCGCTGCCCTGCACGCCGTTTGGACTGGCACACACACAGTATACGCCCGCCCGCCGTTTTCTGGACGCGGGCGCGGCGCTGGCGATTGCCACCGACTGCAATCCGGGCACGGGGTGGAATGAGAACATGCAGTTTGTGATGGCGCTGGCGACTCGTTATTTACGCCTGACACCCGCGCAGGCGCTCGCCGCCGCCACGATCAACGCGGCCTATGCGATCAGCCGAGGGGACCAGGTTGGCAGCCTGGAGGCGGGCAAACAGGCCGATATCGTGATCTGGGATGCCCCAGGCTACGAACATCTCAGCTACCGTTTCGGTTCAAATCTGGCACAGACGGTGATCAAACGCGGGGTGGTCGTGTATGCGCAGCGTTGGGGCGGGGCGTTTTGAGAAACGTTTTCGAAAGCGCACTATATCGAACCGATCACTTTTGTTCGGTGAATGCGTATTACACTGTATAGGGCAAAGTTCTTCAAGATACACAACATTCAGGTAGGCCAGCATGGACGACGTCCACTTAGTACGCCGCGCTCAGGACGGCGACGAACGTGCCGCCCGGCAGCTTTTTGATCTGTACAATTTACGGACTTACCGGCTTGCGCTTGGTCTGTTAGGGGATCAAGCGGATGCGGAAGAAGTCGCGCAGGACGCTTTGACGTATGCTTTGCTCAACCTTACGCGCTACAAGGCGGAACTGAGCAGTTTTAGCACCTGGCTGCATACCATTACGGTCAGCCGGGCGCGGGATAAACGGCGGCGCAAGATTTTACCCAGCATTCCGATGGGCCAATGGCTCGGTATGGGCAACCAGATTCGGGATTATGCGCCAGGGCCAGAAGCGCACGCCATGCGCCAGGAAACCGAAGGTGGCCTGGTGGACGCGCTGAATCAACTCAGTCCCAAGCTCCGCGAGGCAATCGTGTTACGCTTTTATGGCGATTGCACGTATAAGGAGATGGGAGAGATTATGGGCTGCTCTCTCAATACGGCGCGTTCACGACTGCGCCTCGCCATCGAGAAACTACGTGCCCAGTTGGGAGAAGAGCAATACCGATGGTTGGCAACGGAAACCATCCGTTAGATAACGCGCATATTGACGACGTGCTGCTGGAAGAATACGTCCTGGGCCAGCTTGTACCTAACCAGGAAGCAGCGGTCCACCGGCATCTGGCGCAGTGTGTACATTGTCGTGCCAGGGCTGCGGAATACCGGGCGTTCTGCCAGCAAACATCGGATGAATTGCGTCACGACCTGGATCATGCTGATCCCAGCCTCGACCTGAATTTTGACAAAATCGCCTCGCAATGGCGCAAACCGCGCCGCTCGTTCAACCTGCGTTATCGTGTGCAGCAGCTCATGCCCAGCAGCACGTCGCTCGTCTTGGTGACGGCGCTGCTGATTATTGCCGTGTTTATGCTGTTCCCGCAGGACGACGCTGCCGCCCTGCGCCGCCTGGACCTTGCCGGGGAGTATAGCGGCCCCCCTGCCATGCTCGCGGCATCCAGTGATGCGGGCCTGGTGGTCGTGCGCCTGGACAGCCGGGGCGCGGCGGTTGTCAAGCGTTTGAATTACGCAAAAAATGTGCGTAACCTGCAATTTGCGCCGGATGCCGCATGGGTGGCGTTCCAGGAAGGGCGCACGCTGCACATTCTCGAATGCGGCGGCGAGCGCGACATTCACCTGGTCGTCAGCCTGTCGGCGGAGTGGGCATGGTCGCCGGATGGTGCGCTGCTGGCCTATACGGACGGAACCGGCAGCCTTTTCGTTTTTGATATCGCCGCACAGGAATCGCGCGAACTTGTCCCGGCTGGTGAAGGGGCCTGGGGCAGACCGGCCTGGTCGCGGGATGGCGCGCAGATCGCGTATGCGTCGGTGCTGCCGCTGCCACTGACCGGTGAACCGGTCCAACGACAGGGCATCTGGCGCGTGGACCCGCTGACTGGATATCGTGTCGAGATCGCGCGCAACTCGCACGCCGATCAAACGGTGCTGGTCCCGGCTGCGTGGGTTGATGATACGGCGAATGTGTTGGCCTGGGATGTTAAAGCGGTGGCTGCGGGCGCTGCGCCTTCACTGTACTGGATTGACACTGCCGCGCATCACGTCGAACCCATTGGCGGACGGTCGTTAGCTTCCGGGATGCAGTTATCCTGGCCGGTGAGCGTAGATGATGTCACGTTGGTGATGGATCAACAGCGTTTATATGCGCTGAATCTTGCGGGCCAGTCGCGCGAGATGATCGCCGATCATGTGCCCTGGCCGGAAACGCTGGCCTGGGCACCGAACGGGGCATGGATGGCGTATACGGTCGCTGGGGCTGCGCAAGGCGAGGGGCTGTACATCTTTACCCTGCGCGAGCACGCCCTGGAACAGGTTAAACTGCCGGTGGGCGCGGTGGAGAAAACCGCGTTTTGGGCCGGACCTGAACACCTGTTTGTCGTGCGCCAACTGGACGGTGCGAATCACAGCGAGTTGTGGTTGGTGTCGCTGACCACAGGTGAGGCTCCGCAGCGCATTATGACGCGCCTGCATCTACCGGGAACGGATGTTTATAACGGCTGGCGTTGGGGCGACGTGATCGCTACCCAGGTTCTCAGCCGCGATTAATCGAATACCACCAGATCGCGGATCGCTTCCAACTTGGCAGGACCAATACCCGGCACATTGTCCAGGTCCTCCAGGCGGATAAACGGTCCGTTTTCTGTGCGATAGTCGATGATCGCCTGTGCGAGTGATGGCCCAATGCCCGGTAATGCTTCCAGTTCTTCCAGCGCCGCCGAGTTGACATGCACCAACGGGGGGCGGTTAGGTGTGGGGCTGATGATCGCCGCGCCTGTAACCGGTGGCACGTAGACATAATCCCCGTCGTTTAACCGCTGGCTGAGATTGACCTGAGACAGGTCCGCGTTTTCGGTCACACCACCCGCTGCCTGGATTGCGTCTTCAACGCGGCTGCCGGTCGGTAGTGAAACCATGCTCTCAGGGTTTTTCACCTCACCAACCACGTATACCAGATATTGACCGGGCGTGGCAGTGACGACCTGTGGAGCGGCGGGCTGCGCGGTGCTGGCTTGGCCGGTTTCGCGGGTGGGGACATGCACCTGGTCGCCATCTTCGAGGCGCTGTGCCAGGTTGACCCGCTGCAAGTCGGCATTTTCCAGCGGGCCGCCGACTGCCGCCAGCGCATCAAGCACGCGGCTGCCGAAGTCCAGCGTAACGACCGCTTCCGGGCTGGCGACCGCCCCGGTGATATACACCGCGTAGGGTCCTGGTGTGGCGGTCGCAGTCGGCACGGGCGTGATTGACGGGATCGCGGTGGGGTCTGGCGGCAGTACGCTGATTGTCGTCGGTTCAGGGCGCTGCCACAGCAGCACGACGATCCCTGCGATGAGCGCCCCGGTAATGCCCAAAAAGATGATGTACTTGTAGCGTTCGAGTACGGGAGTCGCGTGGGTTGAGGATGGGTCGGTGATGCTTTGCACAGAACTGCTCCTTAACGCGGGATGGGGGTTGCGGCATCTTGCCAGCGCGGTAATACAAGGCAGATGCGCGTGGTATATGCACTGTCACTGGTCATCGGTTCGGCCCAGACATAGCCAGCAATGGGGCGTATATGGGATTGCAGCGTAGTGATCAGGCGCTGCAACGTGTTTAAGGGCTGGAAGCGTTCCGCCGCGAACAAGTCTAGCGGTTTGAGTATCTTGTCGGTGTGCAGGGCTGTTTCTTTGGTGTGATACGTAAGCGTAACCGGTACGGTATCGTCGGGGAGTTCAGGCGGTGTGGTGATGGTAACGACTGCGCGCGCGGTCAGCCCGCTGAGCAGCGTTTCAATGACATTGTGGACCACATGGCGCAAACCGGCGTAGCAGTACACGCGGGCCGGGGTGGGGAACTCGGAACGCACGCCTAGTTCATGCGTGCTGATGCGACGAACGGTGGTGAATTCGTGAGTCGAAAAATTCAGCAGTTCGCTTACTGGATGCGCCAACGGGGCCATCGTCGTAGGAGCCGTGATCTCGGTGCGCAGGTCATTGAGCAGCTCGCTCATCGTTTCCGACAGCGTTACGATGCTGCTAAACGCTTTAACCTGTGGATCGGTGAGCGGGCCATATACTCCGCGAAACGCGCTGCGACTGAGTTGAATCAAATGCTGGCTGGCCTTGAGCGTGTGCGTACCGATCAGTGTATCCAGATTGCACTGTACAGCGGGGGCCAGGTGCAGCGCATAGCGGATGACCGGATCGTTTTCGACGGGGCGTAACTGCGCGACCGTGCCCGGTTGAAAAGGTACTGCCGGGGGATAGTGGGATGGGGCGACGCGCTGTTCTGCAACCGCAGCCCATAGATGCAGCAGGCCGGGCCGGGCTTCCGCTGCGGCAAATTGTTCGATCAGGCTCGTCCAACTCAAACCCCGGACCTGTGGAGCCGGGGAGTCGGCGGGCTTATCCATCACGCCGATTACATGCCTGATGACGGCTGCTTCATCCAGGCCGATAAAGACATCGCCAAATGGCTGTATCCAGCGTGCGGTGTTGGGCGTATCTTCATTGGGTGGTGTTTGATTTGCGCCCATGACGATCTATTCCTGGGTGACTGGCTATGCTTCTTCGCTGACCGGCATCTGGAGTTTAAACGTGAAGGTTGTGCCGGTGCCCTCTTCACTGGTGAAGGCGATATGGCCTCCCATCGCTTCGATTTCCATCTTGACGAGATACAGGCTCAAGCCATACCCAAATTCCGCGATAACCTGGGGCTGGCGCGCGCGCATGAAGGGGATAAATACGCGGTCCATTTCCTTCTCGCGCACGCCGTAACCCTCGTCGATTACGTCAATCTGGATCATGCGCGTTTTGAAAGATGCTGCCGCGCGGATCGTGATGGGGGCATTGGGTTTGCTGTACATGATGCTGTTGCGCAGTATGTCGCGGAACGCATAGGTCAAATGCTGTTTGCACGCGAAGACGGTGATGCCGTTCGGTACATCCAGACGAATCTGGTTCCGGTAATCAATTTCGGGATTGGGGTCTTCGACCAGGGGCGAGTCGGCAATGTCTTCGAGCAGGTCTTCGAGAAAGCCGAGCAGATCAACCGGACGCCGGTTGTACCGCACGATCTGCGCGAGCTGCCCGGTGCGGATATCCTCAAGGCGTTGAAGCTGGTCCACGAGGATTTCCAGGCGGAACATATGCGTTGCCATCAGCGCGGCAAAACCGGATACCTGTTTAGCGATCTGTTCGGCGCTGGTATCGGTTTTGCGTTTTTCGATGACCTGCTTGATCAGTTCGGCATGACCGCGCGTGCTGGTGATCGACATGCGGGCTTCCGTGCGGAACCGGCTCATCAGTTCGGTCAGGGCCGACCAATCCGGGTGTTCGATGGTGATCATGGTGTATACTGCGCCGTCTTCGCCGTAGATTGCCGCTGCCCAACAGGGCGTATACGCCCCACCGAGGAAGGTGTGGAACCGGACCGGTTGGGCCTGGCGCAGGGCTTTAGCGCGGATTTCGTTGGCTGTCAGGCTGGATTTGGCCGAATCGAATAATACGGCAGCGGCCCGCCAGCCTTCCGCACGGACCAGGATCAGATTCGCGCCCAGGATGGCACGTGCGGCGACATTATCCAGCACCAGGCGATCCTGTGCGTCGAAGATCAGTACGCCGTGCCCCAGGCTGTCCATGACAGCCTGAAAGTCGAGATTGTTTGCAGATGGGGTTGATTGAGCCATAACGCCTCCAACCTCAATATTATCGTCAGGCTGCGAAGATTGTCCAATTTCGCAAACCGTTCGCCGGGCACGGGTTGAAAAAAGCGGCAGGTTTGGGCAAACCACCGCTTAGTATCATAGCGCAGGCTTACGATTGGCGCTCGCGCAAATGCGGATAGAGCAGTACCTCGCGGATTGTGCTGCGGTCGGTCAGCAGCATTACCAGCCGATCCACGCCGATCCCACAGCCCCCGCACGGCGGCATCCCGTAGCGCATGGCGCGCAGATAGTCCTGGTCGATGGGGGTGGCTTCGTCGTCGTCATCCGCGTACAGCCGTCCCATTTCCAGAAAGCGCGCTTCCTGGTCGCGGGGATCGTTTAGTTCGGTGAAGGCGTTGCCCATTTCCATGCCGCCAATGAACATCTCGAAGCGTTCGACATGGAATTCATCGCCGGGAACCATCTTGGCGAACGGCGAAATATCGCGCGGATAATCCAGGATGAATGTGGGCTGGATCAGCGTCGGTTCAACGACCGTGCCCAGCAGGTGATCGATCAGTTTGCCCCAGGTCGCGTTGGGCGAGGCTTCGATCCCGGCGGTCTGCATGGCCGCGTGCAGCGATGCCGCGTCACGGTGGTCCATATAGTCGATGCCGCACAGGTCCTTGATCGCGTCGCGCATGGTGATGCGCTTCCAGGGCGGCGCGAGTTCGATGGTGTGTCCCTGAAACGTGACCGTTGTGCTGCCCGTGACCTGCTCGGCAGCGAATGCGACCATCCGCTCGGTTAAGTTCATCATGCCGTGATAGTCGGAGTACGCCTTGTAGAACTCCAACTGCGTGAATTCCGGGTTATGTTTGAAACTGACGCCTTCGTTGCGGAAGTCGCGCCCGATCTCGTAGACGGCATCGTAACCGCCCACCAGCAGGCGCTTAAGATACAGCTCGAAGCTGATGCGCAGGTAAAGGTCCTGGCGCAGTTGGTTGTGATGCGTGACGAACGGACGCGCCGCCGCCCCGCCATAGAGCGGCTGTAGAATGGGCGTTTCGACTTCCAGAAAGCCTTCATCATCCAGAAAGCGACGCAGCGCATTGACGGCGCGCGCACGCCGCCGGAAGACTTCGCGCGTGTCCGGGTTCACGGCGAGGTCAGCGTAGCGCTGGCGGTAGCGTTCCTCAACGTCGCTGAATTCGCCGTAGCGTTCAACCGTGCCATCTTCCTGCACGTGTTCTTTGATCACGGGCAGGGGGCTGAGGGCTTTCGCCAGCAGCTTGAACTCAGTTACCTGAACACTGACTTCACCCGCGCGCGTGCGCATCATTGTGCCGCTGGCCTGCACGAAGTCGCCCAGGTCGATATGCTGCTTGATCATGGCGTAAGTTTCTTCGCCCACGCTGTCAATGCGCACAAATAACTGCACGCGGCCCGCGCCGTCTTCGATATGCGCGAAATATACCTTGCCTTTGAGGTTCTGGCGTACAACGCGCCCGCACATGGTCACATTCACCGGTTCGGGCGTCTGGTGCTGGTCGTCTTCGACAGCTTCGAATGCATGGATCGCTTCAATGGTGGTGTGTGTACGCTGCGCGCGGGTCGGATAGGGATCGATCCCCTGTTCAACCAGTTCGGTCAGTTTACGAAACCGATCCTGTTCAGGTGTGTTGGTTGGCTGCCACATCTATGCGTTTATCTCCTTGTGATGGCCCGGATCACCCCTGGTGCCCATTTTTACCCGATTGGTGATTCAAAAACAATGCCCACGCGAGCGGATGCTGGCATGGGCAGAAAGCAGACCGCTGCATTATGCTGCAATCATTGGATGGCTTTAATCTCAAACTCAATGTTACCGTCAGGCGCTTCCACAACGACGTGATCGCCTACACGACCGTTCATCAGCGCGCGCCCTAATGGACTCTTATGTGAGATTTTGCCCGCGCGCGGGTTGGCTTCCGCAGCACCGACCAGGATGTATTCCTCGACGATATCCGTGCCAACTTCTTGCACGGTGACGGTATCACCAAGCCCAACTAAATCTTTTGGCCCGGTGTCTTCGATGACCTCTGCATTGCTCAGGATCATCTCCAGGCGCATGATTTCACCTTCTACGAAAGCCTGCTCGTTTTTAGCGTCTTCGTATTCGGCATTTTCAACCAGTTCGCCGCCTTCTTCGAGCGCCAAACGCAGTCGTTCAGCCACTTCTTGCCGCCGGACGTTGCGCAGGAAACTCAAGCGTTTTTCGTATTCTTTAAAACCTTCAGGTGTCAGGTAGTGGACTTCTTCGTTCATCCCACCCCTCCAGTGTGTGACAGATTTCGCGTACCCAATGCGCGAGATAGAATGGTATATCTGAACAGGGTTATAACACAGCATACGTCTTCACGACGTGGATATGCGTGCTATTAAATGTCAGATAGAATTGCTGGCTATGTTGGAATATTGTAGATATCCCCGTTTAAAACTTTTTGGTATAAAAACACAGCCGCTGCTGTGTATTGCCCCGCATCATAAATCATAACGTGTTGCAGCCAGAATATAAAAATAAGAGACCGCCTGACAAGGCGATCCGGGTTTCATAGTGCAAAGGTGACTTATCGTAGCATATTTTAAAACAGTTGTAAAGTCGTAGCAAAACGCTTTATATGCGGGTTGTGTCGCGTTGTATTTGAGTTGCATCAGCCGGTCTGGCATTTCTTGTACAATCCAAACCAGGGCTTGACAATCGCTCGGCGCACGGCTAGAATGTGCTATATTAACAACTTGTGTGCCAAAAGCAACGAACGGAAGCAGTAGGCTATCGCCACAGCGAGCCGGTGGTGGGTGTAAATCCGGCAAATGTGCCCCCGGCGAGCACATCAGCCGAACTCGTCCGGGAGCTGCGGAGCTGAACAATATGTCATACGCATATATAGTAAGCTGCGCCGGCAACGTCCGTTACACGTTTTGAGTGGATGGCACGCCACACAGCAAGGGCCCATAGCTCAGTTGGGAGAGCGCCACAATGGCATTGTGGAGGTCTAGGGTTCGAGCCCCTATGGGTCCATGTTATTTTTTCTTGAGCCATCAACCAGGGTGGTACCGCGGAGTCCTCTTCGTCCCTGACGTTACCTAGTACAAATGTCAGGGGGTTATGAAGGGGATTTTTTGGTTTTATTTGCAGGTCACGCGCGCGTTTTTGGTATAGAGTCTATACTACTTTAGCAAAATCGTTGGTACAGGTTACGTCGGAAAAAGGACAAACTGATGGCTAACAACGAAAAACAACGCCCGTTGATCAAACGACTTCGCGACCTGCTAGATGCGCTTAAGGGAGCGCTTGAAGAAACCCTTGAGCCGCGTCGTCCTGCTCCCGCGCCTGTTCCGGTACGTGGTGATGAACGTTTGCGCCGCTCCTGAGCAGTCTGCCAGCTAACTCTGTGGCACTGTCAGGCGTGCAGTCTATGCGGGAGCCGGGCCGGTTTCAACCTTAACCGGGCCTCATGCACCGCATCAGGTTACGTGTGTCAGCCTCCGCCAACGGCCCAGCACCCGGTAAGGTAACAAACCGGCCCTGTCTGGGCCGTTTGTTGTTGACCGCATGAGTTCCTGGTGATGATGCGGTTGAAAGCGTGAAATAGGACCATGCACGGCTCAAAACGAACGTTGATCTATTGCCCTCTCGCGTCCCCCACGTGTGAGGACCGCGGGTCTATGGCCGGTTGGCTGCCGGTCGATAAGAAACTGATTGGCGACAAGCGTACTGACAACAGAGATGGAGTGAGCGAAAAACGATGGCAGATAAGTATGTGCCACAGAACATTGAACCCAAATGGCAGGCGCAGTGGGAAGACGATCAACTGTACCGGTCAGAGGTGGACTGGAGCAAGCCCAAACACTACGCGCTGACCATGCTGCCCTATCCCAGCGGCGACCTGCATATCGGGCACTGGTTCGCCATGACGCCCTCAGACGCCCGCGCACGCTACATGCGCATGAAGGGCTATAACGTGCTGTTCCCAATGGGCTTCGATGCATTCGGGCTGCCCGCAGAACAGGCCGCGATCAGCCGCAACATTCACCCGGCGGAATGGACGTATGCCAACATCGAGCGAATGCGTAAGCAGTTGCGCAGCATGGGCGCGATGTTCGACTGGCAGCGCGAGGCGGTGTCGTGCGATCCCGCGTATTACCGTTGGAGCGAGTGGTTTTTTAAGCTGTTCTACGAAAATGACCTGGCCTATCGCGGCGAGGCGCTGGTGAACTGGTCCGATGCGCTGCAAACCGTTCTCGCCAATGAACAGGTCATTGATGGTAAGGACGAGCGCCTGGGCCAGCCCGTGATCCAGAAGCTAATGACGCAGTGGTTTTTTCGTTATACTGCGTATGCCGATGAACTGCTGGACTTCAGCAAGATCGACTGGCCGGAACCAGTCAAGATCATGCAGACGAACTGGATCGGGCGCAGCGAGGGCGCGCGCGTAGTCTTCCGCACGGAGCAGGGCGATCCGATTGAGGTCTTCACCACGCGGCCCGATACGCTGTGGGGCGCGACCTTCATGGTGTTGGCCCCTGAGCATTACCTGGTCGATACGGTGACGACGGACGACCGGCGCGCGGCAGTGCAAACCTATAAGCAGCAAGCCGCCCGCGCCACCGAGATCGAGCGTATGAGCGAAGAACGCGAGAAGACCGGTATCTTTACCGGTGGCTACGCGATCAATCCCGTCACTGAGGAACGTATCCCGATCTGGATCGCCGATTACGTGATGATCAACTACGGGACCGGCGCGATCATGGCTGTGCCGTATGGCGACCAGCGTGACTTCGAGTTCGCGCGCAAGTACGACTTGCCGATTATCGCCGTCGTGATCCCGGAAGGCGAAACGAACGCGCCCGATCCGGCGCAGATGGAAGCTGCCTACGCCGGGCCGGGCGTGATGGTCAACAGCGGCCCGATCAATGGCACGGTTCATAATGGCGAAAAGGGGCGCAAGAGTCCCGCTGTGGCCGCCGCGATTGATCACCTGGAAGAAATCAACGCCGGGCGCGAAGAAGTCAACTACCGTCTGCGCGACTGGCTGATCAGCCGCCAGCGCTACTGGGGCTGCCCGATCCCGATGATCCACCTGCAGGATGGCACACTGGAAGCCGTGCCGGACGATCAGTTGCCGGTCGAACTGCCAGAAGACGTGAACTTCAAACCCACCGGGCAGAGTCCGCTGACCTATCACGAGCCATTCCTGAACACGACCGACAGTGACGGCAGCCCGGCGCGGCGTGAAACAGACACTATGGACACCTTCATGTGTTCGTCGTGGTATCACCTGCGCTACCTGAGTCCCCTGTATGACCGCGCGCCCTTCGATCCCCAGGAAGCCGCGTACTGGCTGCCGGTGGATGTCTACACGGGCGGCGCGGAACACGCGACCATGCACCTGTTGTATACGCGCTGGTTTAACAAGGCAATCCGTGACAATGGCGTTTTTGACGACGCGCTGCGTATCGCTGAACAGCACGGGCGCGATCCCGAAGGGTTATTCGATGAGCCGATGCTGCTGCTGCGCAACCAGGGGCAGGTCCTGGGCGCGGAGCGCCCCGGCGACCGCGTGCGCGTGGAGGGTGCGCGCGCGGGTGACAAGATCGTGGCCTCGCGTGTCGCTGTGGTTGAGCCGGGAGCTGTTCCCGCTGGTGACAGTGTGCTGGTCGAGGGCGAACTGATGAAGCGCGTGGAGAACACGCTGTTCGTCGGAGACGCGCTGCAACTGGTCGAAGTGCCCGACAACGCCGTGATTGATATTCCCGGCATTCCGGGTGAGAACAGCGTGAATCAGTTGCAGCACCACCTGGAAATCCAACGCATGTCCAAAAGCAAGGGCAACGTGGTTAACCCGGATGAACTGGTCGCGCAGTACGGCGCGGACGCCGTGCGCGCCTACCTGATGTTCAACTTCGACTGGCAGAAGGGCGGCCCCTGGAACGATCACAATATCAAGGGCGTGATCGGTTGGCTGCATGATGTCTGGGATATCGTCACCGAGGGCGCGCCGCAGGGGGACGGCGATCCGGACGTGAATCGCAACGTTCAGCGCAAGCTGCACCAGGCGATTGATGCGGTGGAACGCTCGATGGAGTTGTTCAGCTTTAATACCGCTGTCGCCGAGCAGATGAAGTTCAAGAACGTGCTGCGGGACGCGCTGCGTTCCGGCAAGCTGGGCGCAGGTGCCTGGACCAAAGCGGTCGATGTGATGCTGCGTTTGATGGCCCCGGTCACACCGCATATCGCCGAGGAACTGTGGGCGCGTCTGGGATGTGGATACAGCGTACACACGCAGCCCTGGCCGCAGTACGATCCCGAACTGGCCGCCGAGGACGAGATCACGCTGGTGATCCAGGTCAACGGCAAGCTGCGCGACCGCATCCAGGTGTCCGCTGGCATCAGCGAAGAGGACGCTAAACGGCTGGCGCTGGAGTCTGATGCTGCGCGGCGGCACATGGATGGCAAAGAACCGCGTAAGGTGATCTACATCAGCCAGCGTGGGATGGTGAATATCGTCGTTTAAGTCACGGCGGAGGGAGTCGGTAAGCGCGTAGTCAGAATCGACAGCGCCGGGGGCGAGATGCTCCCGGCGCTTTGTATGTGTGGACTGTGGGACTGGCTAGTACACGCTGGCGGAAATAAACTTGCAGTTTTTTGTAGGGGCGACTTTAGAAAGTCGCCCTGGGCGGGTTTCCAAACCCGCCCCTACAACCGGTGTAGGACTTCTGCTAGGGTGTACTAGCGCGCGCTGTTATCGTCTGCTTCCGATACGGTTTTGTCCGGCGTGTCGAGCCGGAACGTTTGCCCGTGCTCGTAAGTATCCAGTTTTTTCACGCTGCGATAGACCGTCGCGCTGCCCTGGCCGAGTACCTCAAAGGTATTGTCGGGATGCGCGACCAGGTTTGTACGCTGGTCCAGTCCAACCAGCGTAACGCCGTCTGGCAGGTCCGCGAGCAGTTTTTCGGTCGAGAGTCGCCCGGCGATCAGGTTATAGTGCGGCAGCACGGCGATCTGCGGCACAATGCCCATGCCCGGTAACCACTCGTGCGCGAACCAGTAGACAGAACCAAGCGCCATCGCGCTGGCTCCCGTGCCGTAGAGCGCCGCTTTACGCTGCGTCATCTGTGTTAGCGCTTTTTCGGCGTGCGTGCCCTTCAGACGCTCGATCATGTCGATGGGGCTGCCGTCGCTGAGCACCACGATCTCGGCCTCGTGCAGCACCTCGTATTCGATGCGCGTGTTCGCCAGCAGTGGCGTGGTGATCAGCTTGTAGTCGGTCTGCGCGCCCATCCGGCTGAAGTATTTGCACGTTTCATAGGCGATCTTCTGGTGCTTGTCCATTGCGGCGACCGGCACGACGATCACGCGCGGGCGGCGGTTGCTGTGCCGGACGTACTTGATCCAGGCGCGATCCGCCTCATACATGGCGGAGTCGAATGCTTCTCCGCCGTTGAAGATGACATACCCTTTATTCATCGGTGCGATTCCCAAACTTGGTTGAAAGTGAGGACTCAAGTTAACCTGTAAGCCGCGTTATCCTCTCTCGTTTCGCGGATTATAGGTTACTTTGTCAACAAGCGAAAGGGAGAATCACCGATGAACAAACGCACGATCCGAATCGCGATCCACGCCGCCGAACTACTTATCTCCATTCTGAGGGAGATTCTGGACTGGTTGGAAATCGTAGAGAGTGAGAGCGAACCAGAAAATGCCTGATGCTGGTCCGGACCTTCTCACGCTGGTGATCACGCTGGTTTCATCCATAACCGCTATGGCGGTGGCGATGCGCTCTCTATCGCAGCAGATTCGCCACCTCAGCCGCGATCTATGCGATGTGCGCGCGGAATTGTCGCGCGTGGTTGCCGACTTCGAACGATGCCAAGATGACCTACACACCATGCGATCTAAATCCTGGTGGCGGCGGGTTTTCTTGGCCTGACGGTTAAGGGCTGCCTGGATGCAAAGAGCAGCCCTTAATCTCGTAGACAAAAACAGACAAAATGCCTTATAATGGACACATGTCTATAATCGCGTGCCTTAGGCACGCGGGAAAGGGATAGAACACATGGCACGAAACGATCTTCAACAGGTTGTTGACTATGTGAGCGAAAACGGCCCGGTCAGCTACAAGGACTTGAAAGCGCTGTTCCCCTCACTGGTCACGAATCAATCTATGTCATGGCTCCGGCAGGCCCTCAAGTTCTATATGCAGGGCCGCGAGCACATGGTCGAAAAGCGGGGTGAATAATGTCCGTTGACCTGAACTTTAAAATCTCAGATAACAAGGGCGATGAGGGGAGCTTTACCATCAACCTTCCGACTGGAACATCGATCTCGGATGCAATCGCGTTCGGGCAAGAGGCCTACCCGATCATCGACGCGCTGATCACCGGCAACTTGCACGATATCACGGTGAGCATCCCGATTCCGGGCGTAACCCCCAGCGTTCCCGCGCTTACCAGCGATGTTCGTGAGAAAGCCTATGCTATCTTCCGCACTGCGGGAAATTTCGTGAAGCGCCTGAAGATTCCGACGCTGAGCGAACTCAAAGTTCTGGACGGCTCCGCCGCGCTGGATCGATCGGATATGGATGTTGCCGCGTTCGAAACCATGATGGAAAGCGGCCTCGACACTGCGCCAAGCGGAGGGTCAGGCGTCATCTCGCCCAGTGATAGCCGCGATGACGACATTGTAACGCTTGAGTCGGCGGTCGAATATCTGGGCCGTTGATGGACA
>CAZMNL010000018.1:15670-17110 GCA_964567525.1 uncultured Anaerolineaceae bacterium | reverse complement strand
CACCTGATGGCCTGTGGGCTGTCAGACAAGGGAATCACGCCGCACACACTGCGGCACACGTTCGCTACGCACCTGGTCATGGCTGGTGTACCGGTCGTAGTGGTTTCCAAGCTGCTTGGGCATAAGGATATCCAGTCAACCATGACTTACGTTCACGTCGGCATTGAGGGAATGCGCGCCGCGCTTTCTATGTTCGTGCTGGCGTCAAAAGCGGAATAAAAAACAAGGGCCTTCACTGAAGGCCCTTAGCCAACCCAAGTCAAACTTATAAGCCGCGTTCTGTGCCCACCACGCTATCACAGCGGGACGGGTGGTGATCATCTATCTGGGACGCCAGTTACCCGACGCCTCAAGCAGCCTACCCGGAACTCATAGCGGGACGAGCCGCCCCTTGTTCCTGCTTGGCCTTGCTCCTGGTGGGGTTTGCCCAGCCGCGCATGTCACCATGTACGCTGGTGCGCTCTTACCGCACCGTTTCACCCTCGCCCCCTTGCGGGGGCAATACACTTCTCTGTTGCACTCTGCCGTCAGGTCGCCCTGCCTGGCAATTCGCCAGCACCATGCTCTGCGGAGCGCGGACTTTCCTCATCTTCCCAGCGGGAAGACGCGATCACCCGGTTAACTTGAGTCGTTACACCTATTATACCACTCGCTCAGGGGTGTTTCGTAGGGTCGGTTTCGGCGAGATACGCGGCCAGCGCGTGCCAGATCGCCGGGTCCCAGTAGCGCCGCGCGGCCCCAGAGGTCGAAGGCAGCACCCAGATCGCAGTATCGCCGACGCGATCAGGCTGCAAGCCGTAATCGAGTTTCTTACGTCCGAGAAATTCCTGCGCGGCCCGCTTGCCGACAAACGCCAGCACGCGCGGCGCGAACTGTTCGATTTTGGCGCGCACGCTGTCGGGATCGAAATCCTCAGCGGCCAGTACGTCGTCGTTACCGATGGCGTGGGGAGCCATGTTGGTGAAGCCGATACCGTGTTCCAGCACCGACTGATACGCTGCCGGGTCGAGTTCGCGCGGTATGAAACCCGCTTCCAGCAGGATCGGCCAGAACATGTTGCCCGGTCCCACGTAGGGAGCCTGTCGTTCCGCCGAGGTTTTGCTGGCTGCCGTGCCGACAAACACGATATCAAGACCGGATTGCAAAAGGTCGGGAAGTGCGCTCATGATCGAGTCCATTGGTGGTGTGTTGTAGTGGGGAACCGGACTGATCACGGCTCCCCGCATGTTTACCGGGGAATGTGCGGCTATCCGCGCGGCGTGATCACGTCCAGACCGCCCATGTACGGGCGCAGGACTCCGGGCACGCTGATGCTGCCGTCGGCCTGCTGGTAGTTCTCCATCACGGCAATCAATGCGCGCACCATGCCCAGCCCGGAACCGTTGAGCGTGTGGACGTACTGCACGCGCCCGCCGTCTGCCGGACGGTAGCGGATGTTGG
>CAZMNL010000018.1:0-15660 GCA_964567525.1 uncultured Anaerolineaceae bacterium | reverse complement strand
AAACGCCGCCCGTTTGCTATCTGTCGGGCGGTACTTGACGCTGGCGCGGCGGGCCTGGAAGGCTTCGGTGTTGCTGCATGAGCTGACTTCGAGCCATTCCTCGCTGCCCGGTGCCCACATTTCGACATCGTATTTCTTGGACGCCGAGAAGCCCAGGTCGCCGGTCACGATCTCCACGCGCCGGTAGGGAATCTCCAGCCGGGCGCAGACGTTTTCGGCGGCGACGGTCAGGCGTTCGAGTTCGGCGTAGCTGTTTTCCGGCGTGGCGAAGATATACATCTCCACTTTCTCGAACTGGTGCACGCGCTTGATGCCGCGCACGTCGCGCCCGGCGCTCATCTTCTCGCGGCGGAAACACGGCGTATGCGCGACGTAATGCAGCGGCAGATCGGCTTCCTCGAAGATTTCGCCAGCGTGCATGTTGGTCAGCGCGACCTCAGCCGTCGGCAGCATGTACAGTTCCGCGTCCTGGTCCATGTAGACGTTTTCCGCGAACTTGGGGAACTGCGCCGAACCATACATCGCATCCGCGCGCACCATGAACGGCGGATAGACTTCGACAAAGCCGTTTTCCCCGTGAATGTCCAGCAGCCAGTTGATCATCGCCCGGTACAGGCGCGCGCCCATGCTCTTGAGGATGTAGAAGCGCGTGCCGGAGAGCTTCACGCCGCGCTCGAAGTCGATGATGTCCAGGTCCGGGCCGAGTTCCCAGTGCGGCTTGGGCGTGAAGTCAAACGCGCGTTTTTCGCCGACTGCTGGGCGAATCACGTTTTCCTCGTCGCTCATCGCGACCGGCACGCTCTCGTGCGGCATGTTCGGAATCCACAGCATGTGGTCGTCCAATTCGGCCTCGACCTCGCGCACCTGCGCGTCGAGTTCGCTCACACGCTCGCCGAGGTTTTTCAGGCTGCCGGTCAGATCGTCGAGCGCGGATTTTACGGCCTCGTCGCCGGTGTCGGCGTCGTCGGCGGCCTGCGGATCAGACAGCGCCGACAAAAAGCCGTCAATGTCGCCTTGACTCAGTGCCGCGACAGCATCCCGCGCGCCGCCAATGATCGCGGCGGGTTCCAGTTTTTTATTACCCCGGAATTGGCCCATTTTTTTGTTAAGCCGGTTGCGATTGGCCTTGATCGCTTCGACTTCGGTGAGCAGGGCGCGGCGCTGCTGGTCGAGCGCCAGAATGCGATCAAGGCGTTCGATAGCGCCTTCGTCGTTGAGATGACGAAGCTGTGTTTTGACCCATTCGGGCTTTTCACGGATCAGTGCGATGTCAATCATACGGTGTGTCCTCCTTAGTGGTGAAATCGTACAGTACGTGTCCGGTTGGTTTATGACCTGTGGTTGCCGCTGTCCTCACCGCGATCTTGCTGCTGGCGATAGCTGGCGTGATTCCTGGCGAGTTGTGCCGCTGCGAGCGCGAGTCCGATCACGGTGATCGCGACGACCAGCGCATCCCACAACCCCGCTTTCATGAATTCGAGATACATAACTGCTGCTCCTTGCGCATACAAAAAACCCCCCGTCCGCAAAAACCAGGACGAGGGGCCTCGTGGTGCCACCTGGATTCATCTACGCCTCGCGGCATAGAACTCAGCGAGTCTGCGCATAGACGCGCGACTCAAACGCGCTAACGGGCGGACCCGGCTCACCTCAGGGACAATATCCGGTCGGTGAGCGACGTACTCAGGAGTGGAATCCAGCTATCTGCGCGCTGCCTTGCACCCACCGGCAACTCTCTGTGGACGCCCGATAACTGGTATGGTTCCGTCAGAGTCGTTACAGTATCAACGATGTGCGGCAGTGTAACAGGGACGCCGCAGCGTGTCAAGATTTTGACCGCGCATCAGGCGTTGATCAAAGCAGATGTAACGACTTTTGAAAAAACAGCACCCAATTTTGAACCAAACCGGATGCCAAACGATAAGCTTATACAGGATCAATCTGAAAGGCGTCATTCGGCAGCGCTGTTGCACAGATAGTATGGATGCAAAGCATATTATATTGAGGAGGGTCATCACTAGAAAAACTTTATACAGATCGGTATGCTTCTGCGTCTAAACCAATTGCCATATGTTTTTAATCCAGACCTGTCAAATCTTCCAAAACACTTGTTTGCGTCTGCGTGGTGATTGACTTAGAATTTCGCAATCTTCAAGGGGAAAGTACAATTTCACGGCTGTTGTCGCGGCTGGACCGGGATCACAGCAAAGGAGAGAATGACCTTTGACAGTCTTAATGGAGGTCAAGAACCTGACAACCCGTTTCCACACTGAAGAGGGAACGGTCCACGCTGTCAACGGCGTTTCCTACATCTTGCAAGAGGGTGAAACCCTCGGCGTGGTGGGGGAAAGCGGTTGCGGCAAAAGTTTTCATGCCATGTCGCTCATGGGCTTGATTCCTCAACCCCCTGGCGAAATCCCTGAGGGTGAGGTGTATTTTCGTGGGCGTGACCTGCTCAAGCTGAGTAAGAATCAGCAGCGGTTGGTGCGTGGGGCCGAAATTGCGATGGTCTTCCAGGACCCGATGACCTCACTCAACCCGGTGTTGACGGTGGGCCGCCAGATTACCGAGGCGCTCAAGCTGCACCTGGGTATGGACAATGAGCAGGCCCGCGCACGTGCGGCAGAACTGTTGTCGATGGTGGGTATTCCGTCGGCGAGAGACCGTCTGGATGACTACCCGCACCAGTTTTCCGGTGGTATGCGCCAGCGTGCAATGATCGCGATGGGGTTGTCCTGCAACCCGCAGTTGCTCATCGCCGACGAGCCGACGACGGCGCTCGACGTGACGATCCAGGCCCAGATTCTCGACCTGGTGCGCCGCCTGCGTGACAAGATCGGCATGGCGATGATCTGGATTTCGCATGACCTGGGCGTGGTTGCCGGGCTTGCGGACACGGTGAACGTGATGTACGCCGGGTACATCGTGGAGCGTGGACCGGCCAAGGCCGTCTATGGCGATTCGCGTCACCCGTATACGCTGGGGTTGCTCGGTTCATTGCCGCGTCTTGACCAGAAGAACGAGAACCTGTTCTCAATTAAGGGATCACCGCCTGATATGCGTTACTTGCCAAAGGGTTGCCCCTTTGCAGAGCGCTGCCCCTGGGTTGATGAAAAGTGTATTGCTGAGAATCCGCCATTGATGCCCGCGCCAGATAGCACGGAAGATCATATCATGGCGTGCTGGTACGATGTGCGTGAAAAGGAAGGTGGCTATGAGCTTGCATAAATCTGATGTTGAAACTCAAGTGGCTCCAACAACGCGGGCTGATGGCAAGAAAAAGCTGGTCGAAGTCAAGAACCTGAAGAAACATTTCCCGATCAAATCGGGCATCCTGTTCCAGCGCGAAGTTGCTGCCGTGAAAGCGGTTGACGGCGTGAGCTTTCATATTTACGAAGGCGAGACGCTCGGCCTGGTGGGTGAGAGTGGCTGCGGTAAATCAACGACCGGGCGCACGATCCTGCATCTTTACGAAGCCACCGAAGGTAGTGTGACTTTCGAAGGCCGCGAACTGACGACCATGCGCGGCGAAGAACTGCGCAAGATGCGCCGCGAAATGCAGATGATTTTCCAGGACCCCTACGCCTCGCTGAACCCGCGTATGTCGGTCGGGCGTATCGTGGCTGAGCCGTTGGTTGTGCATGGCATTGGTACCAAGCGCGAGCGCGATGAGCGCGTCGCCGAACTGCTCGAACTGGTGGGCTTGAACCCGTACTTTGTACGCCGTTATCCGCACGAGTTTTCGGGTGGACAGCGCCAGCGTATCGGTCTGGCGCGCGCTCTGGCGCTTAACCCGCAGTTCATCGTCGCGGATGAGCCGATTTCGGCGCTTGACGTGTCGATCCAGGCCCAGGTTGTGAACCTGATGCAGAAACTCCAGGAAGACCTCGGTCTGACGTATCTGTTTATCGCGCATGACCTGAGCATGGTGCGGCATTTGTGCGACCGCGTAGCGGTGATGTATCTTGGCAAGATTGTTGAAATTGCCGAGAGTGAGGAACTATGCACCAACCCGCTGCATCCCTATACGCAGGCGCTGCTCTCTGCGGTTCCGGTGCCTGATCCGGTGGTGGAAGAACAGCGGCAGCGCATCATCCTGAAGGGTGACGTGCCCAGCCCGATCAACCCGCCGGTAGGCTGCAATTTCAACACGCGCTGCCCGGTGTCGGTGGATGTCTGCTTTGACGAAGACCCGGTGCTGGTCGAAGTGCTGCCCGAACATTGGGTGGCCTGCCACCGGGTGATCTAGAACGGCTCGACCGCTGATCGGAACATTATTGTACAACTAATCGCCCCAGGTTCTCGCAAATTTGAACCGCAGGTTCAGGTTGTGTGTGTAATAAGTAGGCAGCCTGCGTCAAAAAAAGAACCAGGTGAAGGAGATGACTTAATGGCAGTTGTAGAAGGCGCAGAGCCAATCTCGCTGCAAGAAGAAGAAAAACCGCAGTCGAGTCCTTTGCTCGATGCGTGGCGGCTGTTCCGCCGCAATAAAATGTCGTTGATCGCGCTGGCTATAATTTTAGTGATCATGTTCATCGCCGTGACGGCCAAACTGTGGACCACGGTTGGCTTGCTGGATGAACGTGGTGGTGCAGGTGCGCGGCATAGAATCAACCCGGTCAATGTGGACCGGCAGGACCCCTATCCCGATCCGGGCATCTGCGCGCGTGACGGCCAGGACCGCAACCCGTATTGGTGTGAGTGGCTGACCGATGATGCGTTGGTACTGGTGCAGGAGAAGCACTGTTATTTTGCAGAGCCGGATATTGATCAGCGGCAGTGGTGCTATCTTTTGGGCGGTGACAGTACCGGTAAGGACTGGCTGACCCAAACGGTCTACGGCGCGCAGGTGTCGCTGGCGGTCGGCGTGGTTGGGGCAACGATGAGCTTGATCATCGGCCTAATCTATGGCGTGATTTCCGGGTTCTATGGTGGGCGCATTGATAACTTGATGATGCGTATCATCGACTTCCTGTATGGGTTCCCGGTGTTGGTGATGATCATTTTGCTCCAGGTGTTCTTCACCGAAGTCGCGCGCGAATACCAGGACTCCGGACGTGGGGGTATTGTCGGCTTTGTGCTCGACCTTAACAAGCAAATGGGCGGTTTGCTGTTCCTGTTTATTGCGCTGGGTTCGCTATCCTGGATTGGGATGGCGCGTCAGGCGCGTGGCCTGGTGCTGTCCTACCGCGAAAAAGAATTCGTTGAAGCGGCACGTGCGGTGGGTGCAAGCGACCGGCGTATCATCTTTGTTCACCTGCTGCCGAACGTGCTAGGCCCGCTAATCGTGCTCGAAACACTGGCTATTCCGGGCTATATCTTTACCGAAGCATTCCTGAGCTTTATCGGTTTGGGTGTACAGCCGGGCACGCCGAGTTGGGGCGCGATGATCAGCGAGGTGCGTCAACAGGGTGGTTTCTTCTCGAACCGGCATATCTTGCTTGTGCCCAGTGTGGCGTTGGTTATCACGACTCTGTCGTTTAACTTCCTGGGCGATGGCCTGCGTGATGCGCTTGATCCGCGTATGCGTGGCACATAAAGCGTTATATCCAATTGACGAGGAGAATAACTACCGTGAGAACACGACAAACGCGTATTTCTGCTGCCCTGCTGCTGGTTCTGATGAGCCTGCTGCTGGCGAGCCTTGCTTGCTATTCCGGTCAAATTCCCGGTGTGCTTGAACTGACTCCGTACTATACACCGACGCCTATGGGTGATCCTGTGGATGCTCGTTTTGGGGTTCTGGAAATGGTGCTGGCTCCGCAAGAGGCGGGACGTACCTTTTTCAACCTGACAGTTGATCCCGAACCGCTGGAACCCAGCCTGGTGAATTCCAAGTCGATGTGCCAGGGCAACTCCTCCGCGATGGTGTTGTATTACGGACTTGATCACCATGACGAAATCTACTACTTGATTGACTGCATTGGTTCGGTTGGTTGGGTTTCGGAACACCGTCTTGCCGGGCCGTTGAGTTTTGAGGTTGAAGACCTCGCGCTGACTGTTGTCCCTGAAGGCGGCATGGACCAGTCTGTCGAGATGTTGGATGATGGCTTCCGCCCGCTGCCGTTTAACCCGCTGCAAACCTGTAAACCGGAAACTGTGGTACGTATCACCGATGTGGTTGCGGCTGATCCGGATAACGACAGCGAGAAGGATATCTTCTACCAGATCGATTGTCCGACGACGGGCGGCCCCTTAAAGGGCTGGGTTACTGACGATAATCTGTTTGGCCCGGTCCCGATCAATGTGGAACAGCGCGCCCTGGCGTTTGCGCCCGAAGGCCGTGAGTTCCAGCTAGCCAGCGAACCCGCGCCGCCGTCAGCGGATAACGTGGTTGAAGGCGAATGCGCTGAGGGTGATATCCTGGTGGCTCAGGAAGTTCAGCTGGGCGATCACACCACCTACTACAAGATGAAATGCGGTGAGGTTGAAGGTTGGATCACAACCGATATGTTTGTTGGCCCGCTGCAATTCAACACCGGGGATAACGTGGTGGTTTTCGTTCAGACTATGCCTGTCTTTGCCGATACACTTGAGGTACAACCTGGCGACGAGGAAGGTGATGTTCAGATTGATGATGACGCCATTGTTGAGCCGGTAGAAGACGAAGATGTGGTGGTGGAAGATACGCATGAACGCTCATCGGCACAGGGGCGCGAAGTGCTCCAGATCACGCCGCCGCTTTACCTGACCAGCGATCCCGCACCAGCAGATCCGTTGGGAGACGATTCGAATGTTGTGGCGGAATGCTCATCCGGTATGGTGGCACAGATCAACGACTACGCGGCTGCCGATACCATCTACTACTATGTGGACTGTAATGAATGCGAAGTCGATGAAGATGGCGAGCTGAACTGCGAAGTACGTACAGGATGGGCCGTTCAGGAATTGCTGCAAGGTCCGGTTGACTTTGTGATCGGGCAGCGCGTGGCCTTTACTGAAAGAAGCAACGCTATCGAAACCGACGATGATGGCACTGTTTGGGCGCGTATTCCGCCGAACCTCGAAAGTGCCGGGACGATGGGCGCTTACACGAGATATACCGGGCGCTGCGTGCGCGAAGACGGGCTGGAAATTATGGGCGTGCAGTTGGAAAAGGATCGCACCCGCAACCGCTTCAGCTTCTATTTTGAAGTCCAATGCACCGGGCAGTCTTCTACTATCACGGAAGAGCGCGACGGTAACATCGTGCGACCGAAGGTTGAATACAACGACGATGAAACGCTGGTGACAGGTTTTGCGTCGTCCCGTGACCTGGAAGCAGTTGAAGAGTAGGCCATTATCGCCAGTAAAGTTCCCCGGAACCGATGTGAAGATGTTCCGGGGAACATCAATGGCACAGACGAGGACCTGATCATGATTGAATCACAAACACAATCAGGCGGAATAATAGGCCTGTTAAGGAGCATACTCGATTTCATCGTCCGTATGCTGGGTGGCGCAAGTATGTTGAAGTTCTTGATCCGCCGTATTTTAGCCGCTATTCCCGTACTGTTTGCGATTATGTTGGTTACTTTTACGCTGTCACATCTGCTGCCGGCGGGTCCGTTTAGCTTTGCGGCGGGTAACAAGAAAATGCCGGATCACCTGGTCAAGCAGTTGGAGCAGAAGTTTGGCCTGAACAAGCCGATTCTGTTCAATACCTGGAATGATGGGTATTTCCCGGATGATGGTGATTGGAATATCGTTTCAAAACGCACCGAAGAGGTTGTTGTCGGTGGCTCGCGCAGTGAAATCAAAACGGTTGAGAAAGAAACTTGGCGTGTTGATCTGCTGGACTCTCAGTTTTTCAATTACGTCTGGGGGGTGATGCAGCTTGATTTCGGCCCATCGCTGAATAAGGCCCTGCGCGATCAGAATGTGCAGGTGAGCGATGAAATCTCGAAACGCCTGCCTGTGTCGATGCAGGTTGGCGTGTTTGCGGTGATTCTCGGTTTCTTGCTTGGCGTGCCGCTGGGTGTGTTGGCGGCAGTCTATCACAACTCCACGATTGACTATGTGGCGATGTTTTTTGCGGTGTTAGGACAGGCCACGCCAGCCATTGTCATCGCGCCCATCATGATCATCATATTCGCTGTCGAGTTAGACTGGGTCCCGGTGGCAGACGACCGGAACCAATGGCAGACGGGGCCGGAATTCTCCCTGTATTACCTGCAAATTCTCGCCCTGCCGGTGCTCACGTTAGGCACAGGGATGAGTGCCGGGATCGCGCGCCTGACCCGCGCGAGCCTGTTGCAAGTGCTCAATGAAGATTATGTCCGCACGGCGCGTGCGAAAGGTTTGCGCGAGCGTGTGGTCATCTACGTTCACGCGCTGAAAAACGCGTTGATCCCGGTGGCGACAATCATCGGTCCATTGCTGGCCGCGGTGCTGACCGGTACGTTCGTCGTGGAGCTGATCTTCGTTATCCCCGGCTTGGGCAAGGTCTTTGTAGATAGTGTCGCTGCGCGTGATTACACAATGATCATGGGCGTGACGATCTTGTATTCGACTTTCCTGATCGCCGGTAACATCCTGGTGGACGTGATGTACACCTGGCTGGATCCGCGCATTCGCTTCGACTAGGGAGTGTGGCTGGTATTTTCGCCTGAAAAAAGCTTCTCTGTCAGTACAAATGTCAACACGGCTATCACGGGAGCGCGCCCTCTGCGCTCCCGTGATTTTTTATGTTTATAAAGATCAACGCGCAGCGGCTTGAGACCGTGCATCTCCCGTAGGTTGTCGATTCTGAGCAGGCGGCTACAATTGATTCATTGTGGGGAACGGGCGGCGCTGTGTGGTGCAAAGGAAGCAAAGCTATGTTCTACGGCAGAGTAGACATATACTGGCCGGACAGACCGGTAGAAAGTTACCGGCTGAATAAAGATACGATTGCGGTAGGACGTTCAACAGGGAATGATATCGTGCTGGATACGACTACGATCTCACGGTATCACATCACCTTTACATTCAAAAACCAGCAGGCTTTGCTTGAGGACCTGGAGTCCGTCAATGGGACGTATGTCGATAGTGTGCGACTGCGCGCCAGTACACCTTTTGTGCTGCGCGGTGGCGAAGAAATCCAGATCGGTGAAATACGCCTGATCTATCATCCTCCCGGCCCATTTGAATCCGGCGGCTCTGAAGATACCACACAGCGCATTGTGCTGTCCCAACCGACTTACCGTATCCAGCTCGACGGGCCGGATATGGCAGTCGCTCCTGGTGCGCATGTTCAGGCTGCGCTGACCGTCAAAAACGTCAGCGAAGATGCTGACCGCTATTTTGTCGAGATCGATGGGCTGCCTAAAGGTTGGGCACGCGCTGACCGGGTAGAAGTGCCGCTGGAGGCAGGTGAAGAAACGCAGGTGGTGATCAGTTTTAAGCCGCTGCGCCGCAGTGAATCCCGGCCCGGTGAGCACCCCTTTGTCGTGCGTGTGCGATCCAAGTCCCGCCCGGCGGATACCATCGATGCACAGACCGTGCTGCATGTGCTGCCGTTTAGTGGGTTTGGTATGGCGCTGGGTGACATCGTGCCGGAGCAAAACGACAGCTTTAAGCTGTATTTGCACAATCAAGGTAATGCGCCGCTGCCGCTGGTGATCCAGGGGACGGATAAGGTGCAGGCGCTACAGATCGATATCCTGGGGGGACAGGTACAGCTTGGTCCAGGCGAACGCCGGACCCTGACCGGGACGATTAAGTCCAGGCGCAGGCGGTGGTTTGGGGCCGAACGTGAGCATGAATTCGCTGTGCTCGCGCGTTCACAGGATGCGTCAGGCTTCCTGGCCGCGATTCCGGGCCGCTATGCAGAAAGTGGGCGTTTTCCCGCCTGGACACCGGTGTTAGCTGTCCCACTGATGACGCTGTTTGTGCTGCTGCTCGTGGGTTTTGCGCTGCTATTATTTGGTGGTGATGATGATACACCCGGTAAACAGCCGGTGATCCAGTTCTTCGGACTGGAAGAGATCGAAAAACCTGTGATGCCGGGCGATCAAGTCGTAGTAAACTGGGCTGTGGTCGATGCGGAACGCGTTACATTGGCCGCTCATCATGCGCTTGAACAGCGCCAGTTTCCCCTAGAGCAGGAAACCGGGGCGTATGTGCTAAGCTTTGAATACACCGGTGTGCATCAGTTGACGCTTGAAGCCTGGAATGGTGATGCGAGCGTGACCGCTATCATTCAGGTTGATGTACAGCCGGTGGTGATGTTTACGTTGGATGTGCTGAACGGTACGGAGTTAGTGCGGCACGTGCAGCATGATGTGCGTATTCAGTGGAGCGTGGTCGGTGCGAAGGAATATCAGGGGGGCTACAACATCTGGGTGGAAAGCACGGCCCATAGCGCGCCATTATTTATCCCGCCGATGCCGCTGACGGGCGAGCAGACGATATCGCTGGTCCTGGAGGACGACGCGCCGGTGTGGGCCGTCACGCTCTACGCTGAGGGGCAGGATCAGGTTGTTGCCAGTATGACGCAGGAGATTCCTGTCGTTTTCCCGATCTGCGAATTGCAGGCCGAACAAACGATTGTGCGCAGCGGTCCCGGTGAGACTTATCCTGCCTTGCTGCCGCCCCAACCGTCGGCGGACACACCGGGCAGTACGTTGTCCTATTCGCCGGTAGCGCGCGATCCGAGTGGGGAGTGGCTGCGTGTCGTGATCGGTGTGGACGCCGCGCGTTATGGTTGGGTGCTGCGTGAAGACTTCACCTGCACAAATTTTGATTTCGAGCGTTTGCTGATTACGGCTGATTTTCCGCCGCCGCCAGACAGTGCCCCGGTCGTTGAGGCGACCGAAACCGCAGCGCCACCAGCAACCGGTACGCTTTCACCGGCCAGCCCAACGCCCTTTCCGCCAGCCAATTGATAGGCCACTGGTAGCATGGTACGCACTTGTGCGAGATGCTAGAATCAAAGAACAGTCGTATCGTCTGCTGAGAAAAAGTGGTTGTTTCCACAGGAAATAGATGATGACACCACGCCCCGAAAAACTGGGGCGTTGTCGCATAGGGGGATGTTGTCTGATAAGGTTGGCAACCAGTCTGATCTGCGGAGCGCAGGAACATCTCACGCGGGAAAAACGTCTCAATGGCAGCGCCGGTAGAGGCCAACAACAGGAGATGGTAATCTGATAGTGAAACGGCAATTTCTGATCATTCTCATTTTGCTCGCGCCGCTGCTGGTTGGGTTCGCACCGGATCGCCAGCAGGCAGCTATCACGTTAAACGTCAGCGCCGGTTACGATGGGCTGTATCAACGGGGCCAATGGCTGCCGGTGCGAATTTCCATCAGCAATCAGGGGGACAATCTGGATGGCTATGTCCGGGTGCGGCTAGGCGGACTGGGTGGTCTGGAAGAAACTACTTACCGCACGCCTCTTGATTTGCCGCGCGGCTCTCGTAAGCAACTGTTTTTGTATGTCTCTGTAGAGAATTATTCCCGCGATATCCAGGTGGAGATTGTTAACACAGATGGACACGTCGCCGCCCGCGATACCGCAAGTCTGCGCATGACAAATCGCGGTGATGCGCTGTATGCCGTCATCACGCAGTCACCATATGGCGCGGTGGACCTGTCGGCGCGTGCGATTGGCAGTGGTACGGCGCGGCAGGTGAACTGGCGCACTGAGGACATTCCCCCGCTGGCTGAAGCGCTCTCCGGGTTGGATGTGATGCTGTTCCACGATGTGGATACCGGCGCACTGCGCCCGGAGCAGATAGCCGCATTGCAGAACTGGGTACTCAGTGGCGGACATTTGATCGTGGCCGGTGGCGATGCATGGCAGCGCACCACCGCCAGCCTGGAAGACCTGCTGCCCGTGTCGCTGCGCGGCACTGTCACGCTCGAATCGGCGGCGGCATTTGGTGCGTATTTGCGCCAGCCCGCTGAAATGCTCAATGAAGCGATCACGGCGACGGTGAATACGCCGGGCGAGTTGGCGCGCGTGCTGGTTGCAGAGGGCGATCAGCCGTTGGTTGTGCGCCATCGTTACGGGGCGGGGTGGGTGGATTTTCTGGCGGTGGACCCTAACGCCGAACCGCTGCGTTCCTGGACCGGTACACGGGATTTGTGGTACACGCTGATTGCGTCTACCGGGCAGCGTCCCAGTTGGGCGCGCGGCTTCAGCGAGTGGAGCACTGCTCGTGACGCGACCCTGACGACCTCCAACACGGTGCTGCCCACATTCTTACAGTTGTGCGGGTTTTTGCTGGCGTATATTGTGCTGGTCGGCCCGGTGAATTACCTTGTGTTGAAGCGTGTGAACCGCCGCGAATGGGCCTGGGTCACGATCCCACTGTTGATCGTGCTGTTCAGTGTGCTGGCGTACCGCGTGGGGTTCAATCTGCGCGGCAATGTGGCAATTGTCAACCGGCTGACGGTGGTACGTGCATGGTCGGAGCAGTCGAATTCGCAGGTCATGACGCTGGTGGGTGTACAGTCACCGCGCCGCCTGTATTACGATGTCGCTGTAGAACGTGGTTACGTGATGCGCACGCTTCCCGAAGGGGGTGTCGGGGTTAATGCGCCGGTGACGGTCAATGAAAGCACACGCTATGAGGCGCAGGATATCCTGATCGACGGCGGCACGGTCGCCAGCCTGGTCGCTGAGGGGTATGCGCTTACACCGGGCCTGGATGCGGCGGCGGAATGGCATTTGCAGCCGGGGGCGGTTCCGCGTATTACCGGGGCGGTTGTCAATACGACCGGTATCACGCTGGAAGATGCCATCATTCTGATCAAGGGTGAGGCGCGCCCACTCGGTACGCTGGAACCGGGTGAGCAGGTCCGTTTTGAAATCGAAGTCGGCCCGCAAAGCCCGGCGGCGCTAACGCTGGGGTCTACCTATGTGTGGCAGCGGCCTTACGGGTATTCGATGTGGGGTGGCGGTCCTTATTCGATGTGTTTCGCACACAGCGGCGTACCGCTGACTCTGCCGGACGTGATGCAAGGCGAGCAGTTTGTATGCTCAACCGCGCGCGTTTCGGAGCGCGAACACGAGATTCGCCGCCGCTACCGGTTGCTGGGTGCGCTGGTGGTAGACAGCGACGAGAGCGGGGGACGCGGTTCCGGCGCGTACATTTTCGCCTGGTCCAAACAGCCTTATCTGGATGTGGAACTGGTCGGGCGTGAGCAGAAGACTGAGGACACCACGCTGCATATCTTTGAAATGCCTGTCACGGTAGCGAATCCGGCGGCACGGCAACACGTGCCGCCGGGTCTGACGACCTGGACCGTCATCGAAACCGGCGATCCGGCGACGCTGCAAAATGTGCATCCTGAACAGGGCTTCCAGGTTGACGGAGCCACACAGGGCGCGTTTCAGTTCATGCCGCTGCCGCCGGTACGCCTGGCGCGTATAGACGAGTTAGCCGTGTATTTTCAGGGGCAGGGCGAGGTCCTGGTCGAATTGTGGGATTGGGACGCGCAAGCGTGGGTGTCCGTTGGCCTGGACCGCGAAGCAGAAATGACCGTTCTGCACGATGCGGGGCGCTTTGCCGGGCCGGAGAACGCAGTCAATGTACGTTTGTCCGCGCCGGACAGTATTTCCTATAACCGGGTGAATACAATCAAAGTGGGCTATCACGGCTGGCTGGAATGATGGCCGGGGTGTGATGCAGAACGGAAGCTGACGATGGCAGAGTTTATCATTCAGACACAGGGATTGGTCAAACGTTACGGCAAGTTGACTGCCGTTGATGACCTCTCGCTGGAAGTCGAACGCGGCTCAATTTACGGTTTCGTGGGGCCGAACGGGGCTGGCAAAACGACCACGATGCGCATTCTGACGACACTGATCACACCGACGGTGGGCAAGGTGTTCGTGGCGGGGTATTCAGTGACGGAATATCCGCGCGAGGTACGCCGCGCGATTGGTTATATGCCGGACTTCTTCGGCGTATACGATGACATGAAGGTGTGGGAATACCTGGATTTTTTCGCCGCCTGTTACGAGATTCCAGAGCGCGAGCGCCCCAAGCTGATCGATGACCTGCTGGCGCTGGTGGACCTGTCCCACCGTCGCGATGACATGGTAGAGAGTCTCAGCCGGGGTATGAAGCAGCGTCTCAGTCTGGCACGCACGCTGGCCCACGACCCCGACGTGCTGATCCTGGACGAACCGGCTTCCGGGCTGGACCCGCGCGCGCGTATTGAAATCCGCGAACTGCTGGTCGAGATGGCGCAGATGGGCAAGACGATTTTCTTCTCGTCGCACATCCTGGCGGACGTGGCCGAAATTTGCACGCACCTGGGGATCATCGAAACTGGGCAGATGGTCGCACAGGGCACAGTGGGGGATATCCGCCGCCAGTTGATGCCTACCCGCGAGATCACGATCACGCTGTTGGACCGTGTGGACGAAGCCAAAGAAACCTTACAGCACGTCGAAGGCATCGTCGATATTCGCGATATGCCCGACGATCACGGGCGCAAACGCCTTCGGGTTGAATACAACGGCGACGATACGGGCATTAGCGCCGTGTTACAGGCGTTGTCGAGTAAAGGTATCCCGGTAGTCAACTTTTCCGAGGAAACGCGCGATCTCGAATCCGTGTTCCTGCGCGCAACCAAGGGGATTGTTTCCTGATGACAGCAGAATCGATCCCGGCACAGCCGGGGCGGTGGATACGGCGGCGGCTGCGTTGGGTGCTGGATAACCCGGTCGTGCTCAAGGAACTGCGGGGCCGGATGCGCGGCGCGCGCGCGTTCATCGTACTGACCGTATATCTGCTCATGTTAGGTGCGTTTTCTTCGCTGATTTACCTGGCGGTGTCGGAATCATCCACCTCGGTCAGCGGGCAGGTCAGCGTCGGCGAGATTGGGCGCACGTTGTTTGCGGGCGTGGTGGCGGTTGAGATGCTGCTGGTGGCGTTCATCGCCCCGGCATTCACGGCGGGCGCGATCAGCAGCGAGCGCGAGCACCAGACCTACGACTTGCTGCGGACTACGCTGCTCCCGGCGCGGTTGTTTGTGTTCGGCAAGCTGTCTTCTGCCATGTTGTACATCTTGCTGCTGCTGCTGGCTGCCGTGCCGTTGCAAAGCATCGCGTTTTTCTTCGGCGGCGTGGCAGAGACCGAAGTGATCCTGTCGTTCGTGATCCTGGCGGCGACGGCGTTGCTGTTCAGCGCGTTGGGGCTGTATTTTTCGGCGCGCTCGATGCGCACGCTCTCAGCTAATGTGTTGACCTATGCCGCGACGATGTTCGTGATGTTTGGCATCCCCGTGATCTGGAGCGCCGTGATGCTGATCATCGGATTCTCGTTTGATGATGTGGATTCGTCGAATTTGCAGTTGGCGCTGCTGTATATTTCCGGCGCGGTGTTGAGCACCAACCCCGCGATTACGGCGGGATTGACGCAGTATTTCCTGATTAACAGGCGAACTGTGGGCGTGTTCTCGTATACCTTAACGAGTGGTGATACGGTGACATTGGTTTCGCCCTGGATTCCGTTTACGATCATGTATGTGGTGTTGAGCGTGCTGTTTTTTGCGCTGGCGGTGCGTCGCGTGAGCCAGATCGACGAGTGAACGTCCCGCTGCCGACCTGCGGGGTACAATGTAAGCAAGTAGAAAGACGTGGATAAGCGATGAATGCGATTGCGCTTGAACAGACCGTTTCTTACCTGACGCGGCACGTCCGGCGCTGGGACCGGCGCTTGCAGCTGCTCGCCAGCATCGTC
>CAZMNL010000017.1:0-17432 GCA_964567525.1 uncultured Anaerolineaceae bacterium | reverse complement strand
GACGATCTGCCACAGCCGCACGCGCGACCTGGCGGGGGTGTGCCGCGAGGCCGATATCCTGGTCGCGGCGGTGGGCCGTGCCGAGATGGTCAAACGGGACTGGGTGAAACCGGGCGCGTATGTGATCGATGTAGGGTCGAACAAGGTTGATGATCCCGATGCCGAGAGGGGGTATCGCTGGGTCGGCGATGTGGCCTTTGATGAAGTTAAAGAGGTCGCGGGGGCGATCACGCCGTCGCCGGGCGGGGTCGGGCCGATGACGATCACCATGCTGCTCAAGAACACTGTGCGCGGGGCCGAACTGGTCGCCACCGGGCAGGTATAATTTTCTGAACAGCGTGTAAACGGGTTTATGAGGCGCGCGTATCCGCTGATGAGGGTAAAGCCCTGGTCATGGTGCGCGCGCCGTGACGGAAAAGGATTTTTTGTATGGCAACCTTATTGGTCAAAAATGCGCTCGTAGTTGTAACCATGGACGACACGCGCCGCGAAATTCCCAATGGCGCGTTATTTGTGCGCGACAACGTGATCGAGCAGGTCGGCCCCACATCTGAACTCCCCGACAGCGCCGACGAAGTGCTCGATCTCTCCGGTCACGTCGTGCTGCCGGGGCTGGTCAACACACACCACCACATGTACCAATCCCTGACGCGCGTGATTCCCGCCGGGCAAAACGAAGAATTGTTCGGCTGGCTGCGCGCGCTGTATCCGATCTGGGCCGGGCTGACCGGCGAAGCGGTGTATATCAGCGCCAAACTCGCGGCGGCGGAACTCGTGCTCTCCGGCTGTACGACGTCCAGCGATCACCTGTATATCTTCCCCAACGATGTCACGCTCGACGACGAGATTCGCGGCGTGGGCGAGGTCGGGATGCGCTTCACTGCCACGCGCGGCAGTATGAGCGTCGGCGAGAGCAAGGGCGGGCTGCCGCCGGATCGCGTGGTTGAGGATGAAGACGCGATCCTGAAGGACAGCCAGCGCGTGATCGAGCAGTATCACGATATGGCGCGGTTTTCGATGCTGCGGATCGCGCTCGCGCCGTGTTCGCCGTTCAGTGTGTCGCAGGACCTGATGCGCGTCTCCGCCGAGATGGCGCGCAATTATCCCGGCGTGCGGTTGCATACGCATCTCGCCGAAACCCGCCCGGATGTCGAATACAGCCTGGAGATGTTCGGACTCAAGCCCGGCGACTACGCCGAGGATGTAGGTTGGATCGGGGATGACGTGTGGCACGCGCACTGTGTGCATTTGACCGACGAGTCGCTGGACCGCTTCGGGGAAACAGGGACCGGTGTGGCACACTGTCCGGCGAGTAATGCGCGGTTGGCGAGCGGAATCGCGCGTCTGCGCGAAATGTTGAATCGTAAGGTCCCGGTGGGGTTGGGCGTCGATGGGTCGGCGAGCAACGATAGCGGACACTTGCTCAACGAGGCGCGGTTGGCGCTGCTGATGCAGCGCGCGCTGACGCAAGACCCCGGTGTGCTCAATGCGCGCGAGACGCTGGAAATCGCCACGTTGGGCGGCGCGCGCGTGCTGGGCCGTGACGATATCGGCGCGCTCAAGCCCGGCATGGCGGCGGATTTCGTCGCGTTCGACATGTACCAACTGCCGTTCGCCGGGGCGCTGCACGACCCGGTCGCGGCGCTGCTGTTCTGCACGTCCGTTGACGTTAACTACAGCGTGATCAATGGGCGCGTAGTCGTGCGCGAGGGGCGTCTGACGACGCTGGAACTGGAACCGCTCATCGCGCAGCATAACGCGATTGCGCGCAAGCTGTTTAATGGGGAACTGGGGGCATGATGAGCGAACGCAAAATCATACGCGGCGGGCGCGTGGTCACACAGGCGGACGTGATCGAAGCGGACATCCTGATCGAGGGCGAGCAGATCGCCGGGATCGTCGCGCCGGGCGCGGACGTATGGTCCGACGCTGAGATCATCGACGCGGGCGGCTGCCTGGTGTTTCCCGGCGTGGTCGATCCGCATACTCATATCCAGCTAGACACCGGCATCTACCAGACCTCGGACGACTGGGAGATCGGCACGCGCACGGCGGCCTTCGGCGGCGTGACGACGGTGGTCGATTTCGCCACGCAGTTTCCCGGCATGACCTTGCCGCAGGCGCTCGAAGCACGCTTGAAGGAATGCGAACCGGCGCTGATCGATTACGGGCTGCACATGATGATCACCGATCTGCCGCGCGATCCTGATACGGCGCGGGAATGGTTGGCCGAACTGCGCGACCTGGGCGTGCCGAGCATCAAGCTCTACACCACCTACCGCCCGAACTACTACGCCGACGACGCGACCTTTTTGCACACCTTCCGCGCCATGCCCAAAGACATGATCGCGCTGGTCCACTGCGAAAACGACTCGATTGTGACCGACGCGACCGCGCGACTGGTCGAAGCGGGGAGGACGAGTTGGGCGTATCATGGGCAGAGCCGCCCGCCGGAAGCCGAGGTCGAGGCGCTTCTGCGCGTGATGCACCTGGCGAAAACTGCCGACCGCGCGGTGTACCTGGTGCATAACTCGACGGACGAGTCGATCCGGCAGGTGCAGAAAACGCAGCGCTACGATGGCTGGCCCCCGGTGTACTGCGAAACCTGCCCGCAGTACTTTGTGCTGGATGACAG
Organism: uncultured Anaerolineaceae bacterium; assembly: GCA_964567525.1. Taxonomy (GTDB): domain Bacteria; phylum Chloroflexota; class Anaerolineae; order Aggregatilineales; family Aggregatilineaceae; genus CAYRNY01. The sequence goes on along the minus strand of CAZMNL010000017.1, from coordinate 14,797 downwards.
CCACTATGCGGGACCCAAAGCGGAGCACTATATCTTGCAGCCGCCGCTGCGCTCCCCAGAATGGCAGGTGGACCTGTTGGCGGTGGCCCCCGTGATCAGCGTCGTCTCGACCGATCACTGCGACTATACACTTGCGCAGAAGCAGGAATTCAAGGAGTTCACGAAAACGCCGGGCGGCTTACCGGGGCTGGAAACGTCGTTCCAGTTAACCTACACCTACGGCGTGCATCTCGCGCAGCAGCGGATCGAAGCGGGCGAAGAATATGTCCACCCGCTGACGCTGCCTCGGCTGGCGCAGTTGATGGCGACCAATCCCGCGCGCATCTTCGGACTTTACCCGCAGAAGGGCGCGATCCGGCCCGGCAGCGACGCCGACCTGCTGATCTACGATCCCGAACCGGATGTCGTGATCCGCGCGGAAAACATGCACACGGTTGGCGGCTATAACCCGTATGACGGCATGACGGTTAAGGGCGCGGTGCGGACGGTCATCAGCCGGGGGGATGTGCTGGTGCGGGATGGTACGCTCAACGGCGAGCCAGGGCGCGGACGATTCTTGCGCGGCAAACCGTTTGCGCCGATTTTCCCGGAAATCAGTGATTAAACGTAGTGACAGATTTTGACAATGCGTGGTATGCTATCAGGCCCAGTATAGAGACTGGTTTGTTGTGTTTTCGGGCGTATTTTCAGCGCCTTAGTGGAGTATTTGCTCTTACAGGAGATTGAAACAATGCGTAGTTTTATGGGACGTGACATTCTTTCGTTGAAGGATTTTGACCGTCACGAGTATTTCCACGTTTTTGAGGTCGCCAAAGACCTTGAGCCATACGCGCGTGAACGCCGTAACGGGGATGTGCTCAGCCACAAGACGCTGGTCACGGCGTTCTACCAGCCGAGCACGCGCACCCGCCTGGCGACTGAAGCGGGTATGCACCGCCTGGGCGGTCACGTGACCGGCTTCTCTGACGCCAAGATGACGCGCGCGGGTGACTTCTACCAGGAAGGCATCCAGGACACGGTTAAGATGCTGGAATACTACGGCGACGTGATCGCCATGCGTCACTTCCAGCAGGGCGCGCCCGCTGAGGCTGCCGAACATGCCAGCATTCCCGTGATCAACTGCGGCGATGGTTGGGGCGAACATCCGACCCAGGTGTTGACCGACATGATGACGATCTACCGCGAGCGCGGCACGCTGGACGGGCTGACCTGGATTTTGATCGGCGACATGCGGATGCGCACGATGCACAGCATCAGCTATGCGCTGAGCAAGTTCGATACCCAGGTGTATATCATTTCGCCCGATGAAATGTACCTGCTGCCGGACTTCGAGCAAGAAGTGCGCGACATGGGCCTGAACTTCGAGCGTAAAGAGCATATCGAACAGGTCATCGGCGAGGCGGACGTGATCTACATGGAGCCGGTGGTGCAGCCGGACTACACCAAGTCCCGCCAGGAAGCGACCGACGACAAGGGCCTGACGCCGGCCAATTACCAGGTGACCAAGAAACTGCTGTTCGAGAAGGCGCGCAAGGACGCGATTGTGCTGCACTCGCTGCCGCGCCAGGACGAGCTGCTGCCGGACGTGGACAAGACCCGCCACCAGCGGTACTGGGTGGAAGCCTACAACGGCGTGCTGATGCGTATGGCGCTGCTGGCCCTGATCCTGGGCGCGGTAGAGTAGGCCGAACCGGACGCGAATACAGGGGGTGATGTCCCCATCACCCCTTTTGAAACTATCACGATTTGAGTTTACAACGAGGATTAATTACGATGCAGACGTATCTGGCCGGGCGTGACATGATCACGACCCAGGAATGGACTATTGACGAACTGAACACGGTCTTTGACGTGGCGTTCGATCTCAAGCGTAAGCGCGCGCTGGGCGAATCCCACGCGCTGCTGCGCGACAAAGTGCTGGCGATGCTGTTCTTCTTCTCCAGCACGCGCACCCGCGTCAGCTTCGAGGCGGGTATGGCGCAGTTGGGCGGTCATGCGCAGTTCATCGACTCGACCACCACGCAGATCAAGCACGGCGACACCGGTAAGGAAATCGGCGAGATCATCGGGCGTTACTGCGACGGGATCGCCATTCGCCAGTGTGACTGGGGTGTGGGCAATGACTACATTCGCGGCGTTGCTAAAGCCAGCCGCGTGCCGATCCTGAACATGCAGTGCGACCACTTTCACCCGTTTCAGGCGCTCGCCGACATGCTGACGATCTTCGAACGCTTCGGGCGCGATCCGCGTGGCAAGACGCTGAACGTGTCCTACGCCTACGCATCAAGCTACCAGAAGCCGATGTCGGCCCCGCAGAGTTTGCTGCTGCTGGCGACGCGCTACGGCATGAATGTGCGCCTGACTCGCCCGCCGGAGTTCAAGATCATGCCGGATTACGAGGAACAGGCGAAGGAAAACGCGCGCAAGTCCGGCGGTAGCTTTGAGGTGTTGGACGACTTCGACGCCGGGTTCAAGGGCGCGGACGTGGTCTATCCCAAGAGTTGGGGCGCGATGCTGACTACCACCGACAATGAAGAGTCGGCCAAGATCGCGGCCAAGTACCAGGACTGGATCGCGGACGAGCGGCGTATGGCGCTGACCAACGATGGCACGTATATGCACTGCCTGCCTGCTGACCGCAACATCGAAGTGACCGACGCGGTGATCGATGGGCCGCAGAGCGCCGTCTATGACGAAGCCGAAAACCGCCTGCACGTCCAGAAAGCGGTCATGGCGCTGACTATGCGTTAAGACGCGCCCCACACGGGTTAAGTGTACGACAAGCCGATTCTCGACCGAGAGGATCGGCTTTCATCATCTTGACGTGACAAGAAAGCTATTCGAAAAATTTTCAGGAAGGATCAAAACACATGCCATCAGCAAAAACTGCCGTGATCGCGATTGGCGGCAACTCTCTGATTAAAGACAAAAGTTTGGCCGGTTTGGAGCACCAATGGGGAGCCGTTGTCGAAACCGCCCGGCATATCGTGGCGATGATTAAGTCCGGTTGGCGGGTTGTGATCACGCACGGCAACGGGCCGCAGGTGGGGTTTATCCTGCGCCGTAATGAGCTGGCAGCCCAACTCGAAGGGATGCACACGACACCGATGGACGTGATCGGCGCGGATACGCAGGGCAGCATCGGGTATATGCTGCAACAGGCGCTCGATAATGAACTGCGTAGAAGTGGTATCCGGCGTGGTGTGGTCACGGTTGTGACGCAGACACTCGTCGATCGGGAAGACCCGGCGTTTAAGAATCCTAACAAGCCCATTGGCGCGTTCATGGAGCAGGAAGAAGCGCAGAAGTTCATCGATGAGGGTTGGGACGTGGTCGAGGACGCCGGGCGCGGTTATCGCCGTGTGGTGGCGTCGCCGATGCCGATTGAGATCATCGAACTGGACGCGATCAATGCGCTGGTTGAGCGTAATTTCGTGGTGATCTGTGTGGGCGGCGGGGGCATTCCGGTGGTCCGCAACGAATACGGCGACTTGCGCGGCGTGAATGCCGTGATCGATAAGGATCGCGGAACCAGCCTGCTGGCGATTGGCCTGAAGGCCGACCTGTTCGTGATCTCGACGGCGGTCGAAAAAGTCTCGTTGAATTTTGGCAAGCCAAACCAGTTTGATCTTGAACGGATGACGCTCAGCGAAGCGCGCCAGTACATGGAAGAAGGGCATTTCGCGCCGGGCAGCATGTACCCGAAGATCGAGGCCGTCGTGGACTTCATGGAGCGCGGCGGGCCGAAGGCGCTCATTACCAATCCTGACAATATCGCGCGGGCGCTGGCCGGTGAAACTGGTACAGTGGTAGTTCCGGGCAAATAGGGACATATCATGTTTGTTGCTGAACTTCGTTGTGTGGTGTGCGGGCGCACCTTTAAGCCGGGTGAAGTGGCCTATACTTGTACGGACTGCGGGCAGGTCGGCACGCTGGATGTATTGTACGATTGGGACGCGCTGCGCGCGGCTGTCTCGCGTGAGGATATCACGCGCAGTGCAGAGCCAACGCTGTGGCGTTACCACGCGCTGATGCCGCTGGCGCAGACTGCCGCCGTGCCGCCGTTGGCGGTCGGTTGGACGCCGTTATACGAAACCCCGCGCCTGTCTGCCGATCTCGGACTGGGGCAAACCTGGGTCAAGGATGACGGGCGCAACCCGACCGGCTCGCTCAAAGATCGTGCCAGCGCCTTGATCGTGGCGCGTGCGATGGCGGAAGGTATCGAAGTGGTGACCACTGCCAGCACAGGGAATGCGGCGGCGGCGCTCGCGGGGTTGGCGGCGAGCGTGGGCTTGCCCGCCGTGATCTTTGTGCCCGCTTCCGCGCCAGAAGCCAAGATCGCGCAGTTGTTGATCTACGGCGCAAAGGTGATGCTGGTGCAGGGTAACTACGACAACGCCTTCGATCTTGCGGTGGAAGCTGCGGAGCGTTACGGGTGGTATAACCGCAATACCGGCATGAATCCGTACACGCTGGAAGGCAAAAAGACGGTCGCTTACGAGATCGCAGAACAGTTGAACTGGCAGGTTCCTGATGTGGTCGCTGTGAGTGTAGGTGATGGAAACATCATCAGCGGCGTGTATAAGGGATTCAAAGACCTGCTCGATCTCGGCTGGATCGACCGGATGCCGCGCTTGATTGGCGTGCAGGCCAGCGGCAGCGCCGCGTGTTACCAGGTGTGGAAAGCCGGCGGTGACCCGGCGACGATGGCCCCGAACAATGCGCAGACGGTCGCGGACAGCATCGCCGCCGATCTGCCGCGCGACCGCGTGAAAGCGGTGCGCGCGGTGCGCGCGACGAACGGCGCGTTCGTGAGTGTGCCGGATGACGCGATCCTGGCGGGTATCCCTGTGCTGGCGCAGTTGACCGGCGTGTTTGCCGAACCGGCGGCGGCCTCGGTGTATGCCGGGGTGCGCGCCGCGATTGCGTCGGGGGACATCCAACCGGATGAGCGCGTTGTGCTGCTGGTGACGGGCAACGGCCTCAAGGATATCAAGAGTGCGATGCGTGTCGCCGGTGAAGGGCATTCCATCGCGCCGGATATCAACGAGGTCGAGAAGGTCCGGCAGGCCCTGAAACTGCCGTCATTCACTTGATATCAGGCGTTTTATCAGGGTCGCGTTTGGGTTTTTGATCGGTTACAATGGGCGCACACGTCGCGTTTTTGGGGAGGTTGCATTGTCGGATCATCCTATGGTTTCGATCATCGCGCCGGTTTATAACGAGGAAGGCAATCTCGACCGGCTCTACCAGCGCGTTTCTGAGGTTCTGGACAGCACCGGGGAGCCGTGGGAGCTGATACTCATCAATGACGGTAGCATGGATCGCTCACCGGAGATCATGCGGGAGATGCAGCAGCGCGATCCGCGCATTCGCGTGATCAACTTTGCGCGCAACTTCGGCCATCAGAACGCCGTCACGGCGGGCATGGACTATGCACGCGGTGACGCAGTGGTGATCATTGATGCCGACCTGCAAGACCCGCCCGAAGTGATCCTGCAACTGCTGGACAAATGGCGCGAGGGCTATCATGTGGTGTACGCGGTGCGCGAGGAACGCAAGGGCGAAACCTGGTTCAAGAAGTTCACCGCCAAGCTGTTCTACCGCATGATCTACCGTATCACCGATGTGGATATTCCCGTCGATACCGGGGATTTTCGCTTGATGGACCGGCAGGTCGTGAACGCGGTGAATAAAATGCGCGAACACAACCGGTTTGTCCGGGGCATGACCAGTTGGGTTGGTTTCCGGCAGACGGGCGTGTTTTACGTGCGCCAGGAACGCTACGCAGGCGAGACAAAATACCCGCTGCGTAAGATGCTGCGCTTTGCGATGGACGCGATCACGGGATTTTCGTTTTTTCCGCTGCAAGTTGCCATCTACGCCAGCCTGGTGCTGGCGCTGGTGGCGGTGCTGGCGGTTCCGGTGGTGGCGTTTTTGCGGCTTTCCGGCAGCGAGTTACAGTTTGAGGGACAGGCCACAACGCTCGTGGTTTTGCTGCTGGTCAGTTCCTTCCAGATGTTCTTCTTTTTCATCATGGGGCAATACGTAGCGCGCATCTACGACGAAGTGCGCCACCGGCCCCTGTATGTCGTTGCAGATGTGTGGGAAAATGCAGCCGAACAGGGTGTAGAGACAGACGCAGCGATTGAAGCCCAATAAGCGGTTTGGGTAAGCGTTATTGTGGGAGGGAGCCACTGTGACGGATAATTCACAGCCGGACGAAACCGGCAGCGCGCCCGATCTCGATCAGGTGCAGACGTATCGCCGGTTGGTGCTGGAATACGAAGCGCTCGACGAACAGGTTGACGCGCTGTTGGCTGCGCATCACGGTGCGACGGAAAATATGTCGCCCAACGACTACGAACGTTATCGTGAATTGGCACGCCAGCGTGATAGTGTTTATCACCAGATGTTGGCGCTCGAACAACAGTTGTTTCCCGACGAAGACTCTTCCGAAGGGTAGTTGAACGTCGCCGCTTGTTAAGAACAATAAACCGGTATTTCGTGCAGGTCTTTTTTTTGTTTCAAGGTACCGCACATAGCAGACTACAACCAGGAGTAATTTAACAGTGTCCGTAGAACGTAAACTTATCACCGGCCCGACCTTTGAAGAAATGCTGCACCCGCACACGATTGCTCCGGAAATCCGGGCCAAAGCGCACGCAGCCATGACCACCGATCCGCTTGACTCGATCAACCTGTTTAACATTACCTGGCGAGACATCAACAACCAGATTCAGTATATTGTCCTGCCGCCGGAACTGACCGGGATCGCGACGCCGATTGTCGTGCTGACCAGCATCCACTTCCCGACGCGCAGCCACAAGGTCGGCGCGACGTACTCGGTGCTGATCGAAAAAGAACTGTTTGGCGATGTCGATCCCTGGAAACATACGCTGATCTGGCCCTCGACCGGTAATTACGGTATCGGCGGCGCGTATGTGGCGGGCCGCATGGGCTGTAACAGTGTCGTGATTCTGCCGGAGGAAATGAGTCAGGAACGCTTTGACATGATCGAGGAGTACGGCGCGAGCGTGATCAAGACGCCAGGCTGCGAGAGCAATGTCAAGGAGATTTACGACAAGGTCCACGAACTGATGGCGGATGATGCGGATATGCGCAGCATGAACCAGTTTGAGGTCATGGGCAATTACCGTTTCCACTACTATGTCACCGGCAACACCATCATTGACCTGGCGCGTGAACTGGCTGAGCGCGGCGTGGGCAGCGGCAAGGTGTCGGCATATACGTCCGCAATGGGCAGCGCCGGGACGATTGCAGCGGGCGACCGTCTGAAGCAGGAATGGCATGATCACAAGATCGTCGGCCTGGAACCAGTCCAGTGCCCAACGCTTGCGCTCAACGGTTACGGTGGGCACGATATCCAGGGTATCGGCGACAAGCATGTGACCTGGATTCACAATGTGCATAACATGGACGCGATCATGTTGATCGACGATATCGAAACCAAGCTGGCGCTGCAAGTTTTCGCCGACGAGGGTGGCCTGAAGGCGCTGGTCGATCAGATTGGTATTCCGCAGGAAACGGTCGATTACCTCAAGACGCGCCTGGGCATCAGCAGCATCTGCAACATCTTCGGCGCGATCAAGACGGCGAAGTACTACGACTACGGCCCGGATGACATGGTTGTGACGGTGGCGACGGATGGGCTGGATCGCTACGGCAGCGTGATGGAAACGATGCGCCGTGATTATGGCGTGGTGGACGAGATGGAAGGTGTGGCGCGTGTGCGCAGCCTGTTCCACGGTCTGCGCACGGATCACATCTGGGATGGCGATCAGGATAACCGCGCTCGCTGGCACAACCTGAAGTATTACACCTGGGTGGAGCAGCAGGGCAAGACGGTTCAAGAACTCGATGCGCAGAAGAGCCAGGTGTGGTGGGAAGCTGAGCAGGCGAAGGTGCAGGACATTGACGCCAAGTTGTTAGAGTACCGTGCTGCCGGCAAAATCTAAACCGGGCATGGTTTAACCGGGGCCGTGCCGGTACAGTACGTGCTGGCACGGCCTGATCGGGTGCAGGATGGTGGGTGTGTATCCTGAAGACCGCGTATTGGTCGGGGTGATCAACCGCAAGCGCGACCTGGATAAGGCGCGTTACGAACACTGGTATCGTGTGCCGCAGGACCGGCTGCCCAACGGCGTACACGCCGAGTATATCGCGCTGTTTCTCAGTAAAGCGTTTAAGGAACTCAACGGCGGCGTTCACTTCTATGCGCGTATTATGGGGATTGAACTGGCGCGGCGGCGCGATCTCTTGCCGGATGAGGCCAACCATCCCCGCGCGGATCGCCTGTATTACCAGTTGCAACTTGGCGAACTGCGCCGCAAAGACCCGCCGGTCCTGAACACTACCCGGCGACCGATTGCGTTCATTTACACCACCTGGGACCGCTTCGAGCAGGCGCGCACGATCCCGGATTTGTACAGCGATGCGGATCAGTTTGTGGACCGCGTATTTTATGCGCTGGAGCGGTCGGGCAAAGCGCCCAGGTCTGAGCGTATCTGGGAAGCGCAGCGGCTCAGCGACGACGGCGGCGCGCAGATTCGGGTGCAGTGCCAGGATGGTACCGTAATCGCGTCAACCGCGCCGCGCGACGAAGGGGTGATTCCGCTGGCGGTGGGGGACTCGGACACCGCCGTGACCTACAGCGTTGAAGTGATTCTGGCGGCCATTGAAAAGCATGGCGGCCCCCTGATGATTAACGTTTCTCTGGACAAGTAGAGATTTTTATGAGCCTTTTACTGACACACGCCAAACTGGTGACCTGGGACGAGCACAACACGATCATTGACGACGGCGCGCTGCTGCTCGAAGATGGTTTGATTCGGGAGGTGGGCACGACGCCAGACTTGCTTGCGCGCTACCCCGACGCCGAGCAGTTGGACGCGCGCGGCCAGTACGTGCTGCCGGGTGGCATCTGCGCGCACACGCATTTCTACGGCGCGTACGCGCGCGGCATGGCGATTCCCGGTCCGGCCCCGAAGGATTTCCCCGAAATTCTGGCGCGGCTGTGGTGGCCGCTGGACCAGGCGTTGGATGAAGAAGCGGTGCGGTTCAGCGCGCTGGTGTGCTTGATCGACGCGATCAAGCACGGTACGACGACGCTGATCGATCACCACGCCAGCCCGAATTTCATCGACGGCAGCCTGGACGTGATCGCGGACGCGGTCGAGCAGGCCGGACTGCGCGCGGTGCTGTGCTACGAAGTGACCGACCGGGGCGGGGCGGAAAAGGCCCAGGCTGGAATCGCGGAAAACGTGCGCTTTCTGAAATCCGCGCGGGACCGCGCGCGGATCGCAGGTTTGTTCGGTCTGCACGCGAGTATGACGCTCACTGATGCGACGTTGGAAGCGTGTGTCGCGGCGGCGGATGGTTTCGATACCGGGTTCCACATTCACGTGGCGGAACACGAAGCGGACGAGGCCGACAGCCTGGCGAAGTACGGCGAGCGCATTGTGCATCGTCTGCACCGCCTGGGCATTCTGGGACCGCAGACGATTGTCGCGCACGCCGTGCATGTGGACGAGGCCGAGCGCGCGCTGCTGGCGCAGACCGGTACATGGGTATCGCACCAGCCGCGCTCGAACATGAACAACGCGGTTGGCGCGTCCGCGCTGGACCGGATGCTAGCCGAGGGTATGCCGGTCGTGCTGGGCAACGACGGGTTCAGTAACAACATGTGGGCGGAGTGGAAAGCGGCTTACCTGCTGCATAAGGTTGCCAACCGCGACCCACGCCGCGCCCCCGGCGACGCCATCGCGCGCATGGCGATGACGCATAACGCGCGCTTAGCCGAGGTGTATTTCCCTGGGCAGATGTTCGGACGCCTGGAAACCGGTGCAGTCGCCGATATCATGCTGGTGGATTACCAATCGTTTACCCCCATGACAGGTGGGAATTTCCCCTGGCATGTGATTTTTGGCTTTGAAGCATCAATGGTAACGACAACCATCGCTGCGGGTAAGGTCTTGATGCGTGACCGCGAACTGCTCGGCCTGGATGCCGGGGCGATTGCGGCGGCAGCGCGTGACTATGCCCCGAAAGTCTGGGAGCGTTACGCGCAGTTTGCCCGCGATGTGTTGGACGACTAAGGGAGGCTACCTTTGGCTAAAGACCCCAAATTTCTAACGATAGCGGTTTTAGGCGGGACCGGCAAAGAGGGTTCCGGGCTGGTTTTGCGTTGGGCGCACAGCGGCTATCGCGTGCTGATCGGCTCGCGGGATGCGGTGCGCGCCGCTGAAAAAGCTGCCGAGTTAAACGCGCAGCTTGGGCAGGACGTGATCCAGGGCATGAGCAATGAAGATGCCGCCACCGAAGCCGATCTGGTGGTGCTGAGTGTGCCGTATTCCGCGCACAAGCCGATCCTGGAATCGGTCAAAGAAGCTGTACAGGGTAAGATTCTGGTCGATGTGACCGTGCCCATGAACCCGCCTGCGATCCGGACGGTCCACGTGCCGGAAGGCATCGCGGCCAGCCTTGAGGCGCAAGCCCTGTTAGGCGAGAACGTGAAGGTGGTTTCTGCGTTCCAGAATGTCAGCGCCACGCACTTGAAAAAGCTGCAACACAGCGTTAACTGCGACGTATTGATGTGTGGCGATGATGAGGAAGCCAAAGCCGAGGTCGCCCAGTTGATCGACGCAATTGATGGGATGCGCGCGATTGACGCTGGTCCGCTGGCAAACGCGGTCGCTGCCGAGGCGCTGACGCCTGTGCTGTTGTACATCAACAAGCGTTACGGCGTGGTGGGGTCTGGTTTCCGCATTACAGGGTTAGAGTAACAGCAACCTTTTTCAGACTCAGATAAGGAGCCGGGGCGCGGGATCGCTCATGCTTTCCAGCGCCCGATCACCTGTGGAAACGCAATCACAACGCACGCAGTGCGCCTTGATCGCGCTGCCGGGAATGCCGCACGTTCAGCCGGGTGATGATTTGGCCCGGCTGATCGTCGCTAGCCTGCAATCCGCCGACCTGGACCTGCAAGACGGCGATATCCTGGTCGTGACTTCCAAGCTGGTGTCCAAGGCTGAGGGGCGTTTCGTGGACCTGGATACGGTCACGCCGTCGCCACGTGCCGAGCGTGTCGGAGAGTTGACGCGCAAGGACCCCCGGCTGGTCGAACTGATATTGCGCGAATCAACCGGCATTTCACGGATGCGCGGCGAAGTGTTGATTGTGCGGCATCGGTTGGGCTTCACGCTGGCGAATGCCGGGATCGATCACTCGAACGTGGGGCGGGGGGGCGAAAACTGGGTGCTGCTGCTGCCGGAAGACCCGGACCAATCCGCGCGCCAACTGCGCGAGCGGATCGCGTCGCTGGTGGGTATCGCGCCGAGTATCGTGATCAGCGATTCGCACGGTCGCCCGTTTCGTATGGGGACGGTCAACACGGCGATTGGGCTGGCGGGCTTCCCGGCCATCTGGGACCGGCGCGGCGAGCGCGATCTCTACGGGCGCGAACTGCACGTCACCGTCACCGGCCTGGGGGACGAGATCGCGGCGGCGGCGGGTCTGATCAGTGGGCAGGCGTCCGAAGGGCTGCCGGTGGTGCTGGTGCGCGGGCTGCGGTTGCCCGCTGGGGACGGCAGCGCCGCCGACCTGGTGCGCCCTGTTGATCAGGACCTTTACGCCGGATATCAGGCAACTGACGGTTAAACGTCATGAACGCGCGCGCATTATGGGATACGATCCGATCAAGACGATCTATCCGGCGCTATACCGGTCAAGCGGTCCCGCGTGATGTGTTGGAGCGTGTGTTGGAAGCGGGGCGGTGGGGACCTTCGGCACACAATCGCCAGCCCTGGCGGTTTGCTGTACTGGTCGATGCGGCGCGTAAAGCGGAATTAGCGGCGGCGATGGGCGCACGATTTGGCGATGATCTGGCTGCTGATGGTGTGCCCGCCGAAGAGGTTGAACGGCAGGTCGCGCGCTCGGTTGCGCGCATCAGCGGCGCGCCAGCGGTGATCGTGCTGTTCGTGAGCATGGCGGATATGGACACGTATCCTGATGCGCGGCGGCAGGAAGCCGAACGCATCATGGCGATTCAGAGTGTCGCGCTGGCCGCGCAGAACATGCTCTTGATGGCACACGCCGAGGGATTGGGCGCGTGTTGGATGTGTGCGCCGTTGTTTTGCCCGGATGTGGTGCGGGCGGTGCTCGATCTTCCCGATGACTGGGAGGCGCAGGGCCTGCTCACACTCGGTTATCCTGCTGAACACCGAACCAGGGACCGGGACCTGGTGGAAACGAAGACTCGATGGTATTGACGACGGGAAACGATAAAAATATTGTTGCGTTTGCGGGTGGCGTTGGTGGGGCCAAGCTCGCATATGGTTTATCAACCTGTGTAGCAGCGGACCGGCTGACCGTGATCGGCAACGTGGCCGACGATTTCACGCTGTACGGGCTGCACATCTCCCCCGATCTGGACACTGTGATGTATACGCTGGCCGGGATCGCCAACCCGATCACCGGCTGGGGACTCGCCGGTGAGAGCTGGCACACGGCGGACCGGCTGCGCGCGTATGGTGCGGATGTCTGGTTCAACCTCGGCGACCGCGACCTCGTCACGCATATGCTGCGCACGCAGTGGTTGGCCGAGGGGCTGAGTCTGACCGAGGTCACGGCGCGGCTGGCGCGTGCGGTGGGGATGCCGTCGCGGCTGCTGCCCGTCACCGACGATCCACTGGCGACGATGGTGGACACCGTAGAGTATGGGTTGCTGCCTTTTCAGGAATATTTCGTGAAACACCGCTGGCAGCCCGTAGTTAAAGGTGTAATGTATAAAGGGGCGCAATCTGCACAGGCGACACAGCCCGTGCTGGACGTGCTGCGCGAGGCCGACGTGATCGTGTTCTGTCCGTCCAACCCGGTGCTATCGCTTGCGCCGATTCTGGCGGTGCCGGGTGTGCGCGCGGCGCTGCGGGCGCGGCGCGGTCGCAGCGTGGCGGTCAGCCCGTTTGTGGGCGGCAAGGCCGTCAAGGGTCCGGCGGATAAGCTGATGGGTGAGCTTGGACTCGGTATCACACCCGGCGATTTAGCCCGGTTCTATGACGGTCTATTGGATGGGTTGGTTGTTGACGTGTCGGATCGTGAACAGGTATACGACGTGAATTTGCCTATACTGGTGACTAAAACATTGATGGAAACCGATCAAGATAAGCATCGTTTGGCGGAAGACATATTACATTGGGTGGAAGGTAAGGAATAGACTGATGAATGTGTGGGCCATTGTTCCGGTAAAACCTCTAAGCCGCGCGAAAAGCCGCTTAGGGGATGTGATGACCCCCGATGACCGTGAAGAACTGGCGACTCGCTTGCTCAAACGTACAATGCGCCTGCTGCTGTCGCTGTCGTCGATCCAGGGCGTGCTGGTGATCAGCCGCGATTCACGGGCGCTGGCGATGGTGCGCGACCTGGGGGCACAAACCGTGCAGGAAAGCGGTACACCGGAACTGAACAACGCCTTGATGCGTGCGACGCATATCTTGAAAGCGTGGGGCGCGAATGCGTCGATCATTGTCCCGGCGGATATTCCGCTGCTCAAACGTGATGATATCGAAGCGGTGTTGAACCTGGGCCGTTATCAGAATTCGGTTGTGCTCGTGCCGGACCGCCACGAACAAGGAACCAACTTGATGCTCATGCGCCCACCGGGCCTGATCCCGTATGCCTATGGCGAGCACAGTTTCAACGCGCATCAGCAGCTTGCACACCAGTTTGGGGCAAGCGTACAGATTTATCATTCCGAGCGCGTGGGGCTGGACCTGGATACCGCCGATGACCTGCGCGCTTATGTCGCGTTGGCCCAGCGGCTTGACATGTCGGTGATTGAACCTGTAGCATCTGTGGAACGACTGGCGACTCGTGAGACGCACGCCGAGCCGTGATTGACGCGCGGGTGGGCGGTGAAACGCGAATTTACGAATAAAATTTGGGAGGCAATTACAACGATGGCTGATCGTGTAGCACTTTATTTGCAGGATGCACATCCCTTACAGGATGCGATTGAGTACGTGCAGTATGCCGAGGATCGCGGATTTGAGGCGGTGTGGCAGGCTGAGAGCCGTCTTGTGCGCGATGCAGTCGTGCCGATGGCGGCGTTTGCCGCGACCACACGCCGCATCAAGATCGGGTCGGGCGTGATCAACAACTGGACCCGCAACGCCGCGCTGACGGCAGCCACGTTCCTCACGCTGGACGACCTCGCCCCGGACCGGATTTTGTTAGGGATCGGGGCGTGGTGGGACCCGCTGGCGAAGAATGTCGGCATCGACCGCCAGAAACCGCTGCTCGCCATGCGCGAGCATGTGAACGTCGTGCGTGACCTGCTGGCGATGAAGAATGTCACGTTTGACGGCGAATTTGTGAAGATGACCGGCGTCGAGCTGGACATTGTGCATGGCCGCCGCGAGCCGCGCAATGTGCCGATCTACATCGGCGCGACTGGCCCAAAGATGATGGCGCTCACCGGTGAGATCGCCGACGGTGCGCTGCTCAACTACCTCGTTTCGCCGGAATACAACGTGCGCGCGCTGGAACAGTTGGAGAAGGGCGCGAAGCTGTCCGGCAAGTTGCTCGATGATGTTGACCGCCCGCAGTTGGTGGTGTGCTCGGTGGACAGCGACCGCAAGAAGGCGCTCAACGGTGCGCGTAAACTGGTGACGCAGTATCTCGGCCAACAGCCGCACATTATGAAGGCCAGCGGCGTCAGCCAGGACTTGTTAGACGAGATTCACCAGGTCTTGACGTGGCCCGCCACCGAAGAACAGAT
>CAZMNL010000016.1:0-17550 GCA_964567525.1 uncultured Anaerolineaceae bacterium | reverse complement strand
GGAGCGAGGGGGGTGAGGCCGTTTTTTCGATCCCTGCCGTCCCCGTTAAAATGTCAAATGCGTCCTGCTAAAATCACCATTTGCACCCGATCCATATTTGAGCCTCCAAAATGCAAAGTAGCCACACCCAAACCAAAGAGAAGCTTGAAGCCAAATGGCACACGTTGCTTTGGAACGGCGACATACAAGGCCTGCACGCCGAAATCTGTCGTGTTTTGACCGGCAGAAAACAGCAGGCGGCACTCAAGAAGTGGAAAACCTACTTCGAGGCAAACGCCAAGCGCATGCAATACCAAACGTTTAAGCCCGCGGGGCTTCCTTGTGGCAGTGGCTGTATCGAGAGCGCCGTTCGGCGGATCATCAATCTGCGCCTCAAGTCGGCGGGCACGTTCTGGAAACGGGAGATGGCCGAGTGTTTCCTGTTTCTACGTGCTCAATTACTCTCAGGACGATGGCTTATTTTCCTGCGCAATGTTACTCGCCAACTCGCTCGCGCCTTGTTGAATTGGTCGTCCGGTCACGATGTAGGGCTACGCCAAGAAAATAATTACCCCATCCCCCACAACCCCTTCCCTCAGGGAAGGGGAGCAAAGGCCAACGCATTTGGGTGATTTAGTTCCTGGATCAGCCCAGAACGGTTTCAGCCCGCCTCAATTGAGGCTTCATGCGCCGCCTGAGAGGGTATTTGGAAAGCCCTCACCCCCCAACCCCCTCTCCCTCAGGGCGAGGGGGAGCCAGGGTTTTCTCCCTTCTCCCTGAGGGAGAAGGGCCGGGGATGAGGGCTACCACGCACCTTTTCAGACACGCTCTGAGTTAGGAATCATATTTTGCCATTGCACCCAGTGCAACCTGTATGCTGCCATCATCTTCACGACTCCATTCCACGCGTTGACCGTTTACTGAGACTGTTTCAACGACGACTTGCCCCGCTAGCGGCACTAATTTCACTGTTAATCGCGACTTGGGCGACTCATATGTCACCGCAAGGTTCCCTTCTTGTAATGCTGCCGCAACATGCGTGATACCATCTCGATCGTCGAGGTCGAATGCGGCTCGCTCCAGGATATATGCATCGAATACCACGTTTTCGAACGGGTCTTCACTCAACTGCGTTGGCGGCTCGATGGTTGGGATCAGCGCATCGGCGCGCACGTATATGGGCAGTATGTCCAGAGAGACATGGATTTGTCTCCACGTCGGACCCTCGATGACCTCGTGTGTCCAGAAATCTACCCAACGCCCAGCCGGAAAATACACGGTGCGTTTTCCCCTGCGGTTATACACCGGCGCGATCAGCAAGTATTCACCAAGCATATACTGCAAGTCCAGGGTATACGCGCTGGGATCATCCGGGAATTCAAGCACCATTGGGCGGAGTATCGGCAGACTTGTGCGTGCGGCGATTCGCGCATAGGTATAGATGTACGGCATCAGCCGGTACCGCAGACGCACATAATCGCGGAAGATACGCTCAGCTTCCTCGCCGTAATCCCAGGGCAAGCGCGTCGTGCGACCATGTGCGCGCGACAGCGGCGAGAGTAAACCGAACTGTGCCCAGCGAATATATAGGTCTGGTGTAGGCGTTCCGTTGAAACCACCAATGTCGTGGCTCCAGAAGGCATGTCCACACATGCCGATACTCAGTCCTGCGCGCAGCGTCGACGCCATTGCGGAATAGGTACAGAGCGGGTCGCCGCTCCACTGCGCTGCGTGACGTTGGCCGCCGGTAAAGGTGCAGCGTCCCCAGACCAGCCCGGTGTGATGATCTGATAGTTCGGCGGTGACTTCTGCAACCGCGTCGTTATACAGCAGCGGGTACAGGTTATGCAGGTCCTCGCCAGTCATGCCGTTGTGTGCGATTATGTCTGGTGGAATGCCTTCGCCAAAGTCGGTTTTGTAGACGGACACACCCATGTGCAGATTGGGACGCAGCAGGTCCTTAAACCACACCACTGCCGCCGGATTGGTCATGTCGATGATTCCCACTGGGGGATGATGCCCGTTCCACAGATCGCCCACCCATGTCTCACCATCCGGTGTTTTGAGCAAGTAGCCCTTGTCGCGGGCTTCGACAAAACGTTCACTCGTCGTGCCCAGGTATGGATTGATCCACAGGCATACCTTGAAGTCAAGCATGTCCAACTGCTGTATCATATGGGCTGGGTTAGGGAACATTTCTGCGTCCCAAAGCATTTCCGACCAGCGCCCAAACCGCTGCCAATAACAGTCAAGATGCATCACATCACAGGGGATATCGTGTGTACGCATTTCCTTCGCACGCGCCAGCACATCATCGGCGTTATCTTCCTTGAACCCTGACGACATCCACAATCCGAATGCCCACTTCGGCGGCAAGATCGGCAGGCTGACGAGGTTCCCGTAACGCATGACGATGCTTTTGAGGTTCGGCCCTGCGATCACGTAATAATCGAGCGCGCTGTCCGGCACAGCCATGCTGAAGCTTGAATTGCTGCTGGCGGCCATGTCGAAATGAGTCGCGCGGACGCTGTCCACCAGAATCCCATAGCCACGCGTACTGACGAAAAACGGCAGGTTTTTGTAGGAGCGATCGCTGTGCGCGCCCAGTGCATCGTAGTTCCACATCGTCAGCCGCTGGCCGCGCTTGTCGAAATCGGTGAACTGCTCACCAAAGCCGAAAAAGTGCTCGTCCGGCGCGACGCCGAATGAATCGTGAAATGCGATGCGCTGCCCGTCGATCTCGCTGAATCCAAAGGGCAGTGCGTTCAGGCGACCGACCGCATCCGTATCTTCATACTCCTGAGCGAGCAGCAGATCTCCATCCAGCTTGTAGAACGCGATACGGAACGGATCGAGATCAATCTGCACGACCAGATCATTCAGTGCCAACCGTGCATGAGTTGCGTCAGTGTCTGCTGTGACGTTGATTGGTTGTTCAGACAGATCACGTGCCAATCGTACACGGTTTTGCTCGGATTGTGAGTCCTCAAGCTGCACACGCACGATACCCGGCGCGCAAGCCGTGATCGAGATACTGACGGGCGCGCCTGCCTGAGTAGTCCCGGCGAGTGTCAGGCCGCGCGCATGGGTTCCCGTGATCGCCGCGCGTGCGACGTAATCGGGGCTGCCGGTGTCATCAGCACCCCGAATGGGCAGGGAGTGGAGATGATAGGGATAGTCGACGTATTGGATAAGGGGTGTGTTAAAACTCATCGTATTTTGGCCTTTAAATTGTGCGCATGAGCGGTAATTTACTGCCCACCGAGTGTGTCGATTAAGTGGTAAATCTCTTCAAAATCGGTGGTGGGCCAGGTCTCGTCAATCAATCCGTTGGTCACGTCCACGTTGATGAACAGGCCCCGATTGGTTTTTCGCCGGGCCAGGATCGTCTGAACGTAATCGGTCATCCCATTGAACGTGATATCGCGGTTCAGCCCGACTCGCATCACCAGCGCGATTTTTCCGCCAAAAGCGTCCAGCATCGGCCCGTAGGGTGCTTCGCTTGCGCCAAATTCCAGCCCAAGCAGATTGTGGACTTTGCGCAGGCTCGGGATTTGGTGTGCCCATTTGCCGCACGAATGAATGAATACGCCGCCGAACGCATCCGAAACCTGGTTCAGATACGGCACGGCGAATTCGTCATGCATCTTGGCGGAGATCATCACGCATTCATCATGTGCGACCTGCATTCCCATGCCATCCGGCATCCAGGGATAGTTGATTGTGGGCACAAACTCGCCACCGTAGTGATGGATCAGATCACGGTATGCCTGTACATATTCGATTGTCAGGTCCGTTACCATTTGCAGCAGGTGATGCACTGCCTTCGGATTGGTGAGCATTGCCATCAGGAAGTTATTGTGTCCGAAGATGAGTGCGGCGCTGTCGAGCGGGCCTTGCACGTCGGTGATGCGGATCGGGATGCGCGCGTCAGTATGTTCCAGGAAGTAACGCGTGAAGTCCAGAATACGTCCCAGTTCACCATCCGTGATTGTGGGACGGGGCAGATCAAACACTTGCTCTGGATCGCCGTCGATCAGGGGGCGCACAGCAGGAAGATCGTCGTCCCACCACACGATATCGCAACCAAACGCGGACGGAATACCGATCACACCCAGCATCGGGCACAATCCCGGAACGTAATCCCCGCGCCGTTCCAGCAGCGCCTCGGCTTCCTGCAACTGTGCAGCAAGATATTTCGCCGGATCGAGGATTCGTTCGCGTACGGTGTCCGGTCCCTCTCTGGCAAACAACGCATTTTCGACCGGTTTTCCGTTTTTCACATCTGGACCAACATATCCGATCATAAACCCTGGGCGCTCATCGTTCTCAAGGAGCCACATTCGGGTCAGAAAGTCCCGGCTGGCGGTGATTTTGTCAGCGTAGGTCGTCAAAAAATCAAGAGACATCTCGTTCCTGCCTGATATTGTATATACACCTTTATTGTGTGCCGGAAATCCACGCTTGATAATCGGCACATGGGATCGCGTGATGCGCCAGCGAGCGGGCCGCTTGATGTGCCCGGTATCGTTGGGCAGGGCGGACTGTGGCTTATACCTTTTCTAGTGGGCGATGTTTCTGGAGATAGGACCCACAGGATTGGCGGATGATCAACTCGGTTGGAATGATCACTTGCCGCCGAGGACTGGATGGATGTTTGATGCGGGCGAGTAGGGTTTCGACCGCGCGCCGTCCAATGTCATATGCTGACTGCTTGACCGTTGTCAGCGGGACATCAAGGTGCATCGTAAAATCGAGATTATCGAATCCCACTAATGCGAGATTATGCGGGATGCGAATATCAAGCTCGCGCGCCGCCTGGTACACTGCTAGCGCGATCTGGTCATTGGCTGCGAACACAGCGGTCAGGTCGCGATGATCGGTCAAGAATGCGCGCAGCGAGTCCAAATCTACTGTGGGGTAACCTTCAACCTCACACACCAGGCTTGCATCGTGGGCAATCTGCGCCTCTGCCAATGCCTGGATATACCCGGCTTTACGATGCTCCATGCTGATCGCAGGATCACGCCAGTATGCGAATCCGATACATTTGTGTCCCAGCTCGATCAAGTGCTGCATCGCGTGTACCGCCCCGCCGAAGTGATCCGACATCACGTAATCAGTCGCAACGCCGCTCAGATAGCGATCCACCAAAACGATGGGAAATCCTGCGTAAGACAGGTGCTTCATTGGCTCAGCATGGATCGAGTCCACTGGGTAGAGCACAACGCCCGCTAGCCCTTGACCAGCCAGGGTCTCAAGAACTTCGGCCTGTTGATGGTAATCATTCTCGACATGTTTGAAAGTTACGGACAGGTCCTGCTCGCCGGCGGCACGCTCAACTCCCAACAAAATCTCCGGGATGAATGAATCCCGGACATAGGGCACGATGAACGCGATCTGTTTGCCCGATAGTCCCTGAGAACGCGAACGCTTGTTCCGGTCGGCGACGAATGTTCCGCGTCCACGTTCGCGCCGTAGATAGCCCATATTCTCCAGTTTGCTCAACGCTTGCCGCAATGTTCCGCGAGCTACTCCAAATTCCTCACACAGTTCTGGCTCGGCAGGCAGGCTGATCCCTGGCTGCCATTCACCATTCAAGATGCGTTGTACCAGGATTTCGCTGACCTGGGCGTAGAGAGGGACTCCGCTATCGCGTTGTAAGGGAGTATTCACGGTTGCTAACTCTTTCTAGCCGCGTACAGAATATGAACCGAAAAGTAGACGTATTGTCTGATTTTTCCGCGTAACTGTCAATTTCCGACCATGATCAGACTCGAAATGACATGGCAGGCCCATGCGGACCTGCCATGCGTATTTGGATGTGTGGAAGGAAATCGAGTCGTCCGCTACTCGTCCAGCGCTTTGATCAATTCCTGTCCTTGTTTCATGACATCAGACAGCGACGCCTGCTTGGTCAGGTACAGCGATGCCATATCGTCTACGATGGTCTGGGCTTCGGCTACTTTTGCATGGAACGGACGCGCAGCAGGTACACCTGCTTCCGCATACACGCCCATCGCCTCGACCACCGAATCGCCCGATCCTCCCAACTCCGCCAGGATCGAGGCACGCGGCATGATGAACCATGATTGTCCCTTTGCCAGCTTTGGCGCGACTTCGTTCGAGGTGATGAACTTGATCAGTTCCTTTGCGCCGTCCGGGTTTGGTGCGGACTCAGGAACCGACCAGCCCCAGCCGCCCCACCACGCCTTACTGCCGGCAGGACCGGCGGGCGGCAGCTCGATCTTGATCTTTTCTGGCGCGTGCCAATCTTCGTTTCCCACGGCAACATCGCGGAAGAACGGCCACTGACGCATGAACGCGACCTTGTCGGCCATGTACAGCTCATTCTGCTTATTGTAATCGTCGTTGAGCGCCGTTTCGGGGAAGATCTTGTGCGTGTGAATCATATCGTACAGGAATTGCAGCGCAGTTGCCGTGCCTTCGTCAAAGGCGAAGACATCGCCGCCCGACTGCGAGCACAGGTATGCTACATACACGTATAGCAGGGCCGGTTTGACCAGTCCATCAGTAGTGCCCCAGATGCCGTTTGCCGAGTCTTTAAACATCTTACCGGTTTCGACCAGTTCATCCCATGTCGCCGGGGATGTTACACCTTTCTCGGTCAACCAGTCATTACGGGTGAAGAAATAGCCGATCGCAAACTCGTGCGGTACGCGGTAACGCGCACCGTCGAAACTGTGGAATTTCTCGATCTGACTGTCGAAGCTGGTCGGGAAGTCATCCCATGTCTCTTGCGGGATTACATCGTCCAAGGCCATCATATAGCCTGCGCGATAGAAGATCGGTCCGTCGTCGTCTGCGTCGCTCAAGACATCCACCGGGCTGTTGTTCGCAGCAAATGCGGCGGCATATTTGGTTAGCATATCATTGCCGCTCACCGGGCCGCTTTCGAGCTTGACCGTCAAGCCTGTCGCTGCTTCAAAGTCCGGCAGCACGGATTTGATCGCGTCATGGGCGAATTCCTGCACCGCCATGACAACCTCATTCTGTGCGCGCACAAAGTTTGGCGCAAAGATGCCCTGTGCCTGGAATTTACCGCCCAATGCAGCACTGGCCGCGATTGCACCTGTGCCCTTCAAAAATGTACGGCGCGAAAAACCTTTACGTGACATTGTTTCTCTCCTAAATCATCTATTGGACAGTTACTAATCTACGGACGGAGGTAAAGAGTATGTGTAGGTTCTTGATAATTCTCCCTCCCTGCGATAACGCCCATATAGTCGAGCGCGGACTGGTTAATGCGATGGTCCTTTCAGTGGCAAAGCCGTGTGTTTATTAGTGTGCACAGCAGTGAGAACACGACCGCGGCCCGGCACTTAGTAGGTGCAGCGCCGCGCCTCGTCAGCGAATGCTGCAACCAAGTCCGGCTCCGCGTCAAAAAAGTGATCGGACGGACTCAGGATATACCCGCCGCCTGGTCCGGCTTCCGTGAAGCAGCGCTGCACTTCGGCACGAGTCTGTTCGGGAGTGCAATCTTTGAAATAGTGGCCCTGGTCAAATCCGCCGATGAAACACACGCGGTCACCGATGCGCTGCTTTGCTTCTGCCAAGCGCATATCCCCGCCCATGTCCGGTGGCGTGAAGGTTTCCATCGCGTCCGGGTTCATATCCGCGATGCGCTCCAACAGCGGCATCATCCCGCCGCAGGTGTGATACACGATCCGCTGCCCGACTGTGTGCGCCAGCTCGATCAGCTCAGCGTCATATGGCGCGACGAAGCGATCAAACAGCCTGGGTGAGATTACGGTCGAAGAGGCTGCGCCGCCGCCTAGTTCGAGCAGATCATAGCGTGCCCCTGCCAGCGAATGAATGAACGTTTTCTTGCGCTCCTGCAGTACGCGAATCACTTCGTGTACCCATTCCGGATCGTCATATGTTTCCAGGATCAGGCGCTCCGTGCCGACTAACTCAACCGCGTCCTGCCAGCAGCCCGGCTGCCCGTATACATCGAAGTAGACGATATGCCCGCGAATCAGTCCGCGTTCGCCAAATGCGTCGGAGCGGCGGTTGACCGCATCGACATCACATTTCGGATGCGTCACGAATTCCGCGATCAAATCGATGTCGCGTTTGTTCTTGATCAGCGGCTCAGCGACCCAGTCCGTGTAATTCGTCCCTTGCAGCACCATTGTGAGCGTGCCCTTCGGCGTGACGAAACGGTAGCGGATCGTCCTGTACTGCGGGTCGGGTATCTCTTCGGTTTCGATGCGCCAGCGATCAGATACCACGCGATGCGTATGATCCAAGGGATGAATGAAGGTCTGGCTCGGATCGAAATACTCGCCTTGTGACTCGACGGGTTTGTAGGGCACTGTCCAAAGCCAAGCATCCATACCAAAATGGTTGAAAAACTCCTGGTAGGGCATGCTGTCCATGTACTTGTCAAGGAAATAGGCCATGACGTGATGTGTCGTCACCGGCAGGCGATCCGGCGCATCACCAGCCAGTGCTGTGAGCATACGTTGACGGGATGTCATTTCAGCCATTATTGCGGACTCTCTGGAACAAATTCCAGCGTGAAGATCTCGCCGCCGCGCACATCAAGCGTAACCTGTCGTTCGCCGCTAAGTGCAATCTGGGCCTGCCGTTCTTCCGCGAGTGTTGTGCGGTAGACGGCGTTCAGTGGCAAACCGTATGTGATCGTGCTCGTGACAGGCTCACGTGTGATGTTATACAGGCGTATGATCAGTGTGTCGCGCTCGCTGCGGCGCACGGCGCTCAACACCAATGCGGGCGAATCGATCTGGACCAAACTCATCGTCGATGGGAGTATTCCCCCACGCGGCCAGGGGATTGGCGTAACGAGGCGCGGATCATCGCGCGTGATGTTCATCTCGCGCAGGTCGAGTCCCGGATGTGTATCAGCACGCCGCACCATGATCGGAGTGTTGGTATTGCGTGCAATCTGGTGCGCGTTTTGCCAGTCGCCGCTGTGTGGCAGGATCGCGTACTCGTAGCGGTACGGCCCAATACATTGAGCGCCCGGTGTAGGGACTAGCGGCCCGGCAGCGATCCGGCGCACCCACAAATCATCGCGCGAAAGCCAGCCGACTGCGCGCAGCAGCGTCAGCGCAATCGTGCCATCTTCCGTGACTTCGACCGAGGGCAATCCCTTGTTGATGATCGCTATCCCGCGCGCCCCATTGCTTAGATCGGTGAACGTGCGTTGGTGCATCAGCGGCGTGGGGTCTTCTACCCATCCGGTCGAATCCGGCAAATGCAGATCGCGCTCAGCGACCATGAAGGACTCGTCCACATGGGCCTGCGCAACCTGTAGCCCGGTCGGGAACTGCACGCTCAGCTTATGATCGTGCGCCTGATTTTCGATTGTGGTGGTGATGTACAGGCCGGGCTGATCGGTATATAATCGCACGTGCGATACGATCGGCAGCGTGATCGTTTCAGCCGAGCGGCGCTGGCGGTCGTCGGTCAGACATTGTGGGATAGTCAGCGTGCGCGCGATGCGGAATGATACACGGCATGGGCCGTTCTCCTCGCGCGTGATCGCTGCTTTGGCGTTCTTGGTGCTGATCGTCTGGCTGTTTTCCGGCAGCGGGCAGTAGGTGTATTCATCGCCTGTATCTTCGACATCGTAGAAATGATGCAGGTCGCTGTAGGTGTGCCCGGTGAGCTTGTCCGTCACTGTTAATCCGCCGTCATCGGCGATCGTGAAGGCCAGGTATTGGTTTTCAGCGCCGCGCTCGGATGCAGTCAGCGTGCCGTGCGGAACAGGCGAGTCGCCGGTCGCAGGTTGCGCGTAGAGCGTCGTCCAGCCCAGTGCCGGAAGTTGTGCCGGGAACAGCACCCGCACGCAGCGTTTGCGGTTCGGCTTCAGGACTTCCATCCAGAAGCACTCCTCGTCCTCGATCACTTGATGCGGGACGACGTGCCCCTCTGCATTCACGATCTGGAAGTTTCCGGCGTGGGGATCATCGAACTCGAACTCGATCACTGCTTCAACGATTTCGTTCCGCGCCCAGCCGAGCGGGTTATAAGCGAGTAAGGGCGTCCCGCTGTGAGCGCTCATGTCGATCTGTCGCGCCAGTAGGCGGAAATGGTCGCGCACAAGTGCATCGGCAATCTGCTTCGATTGGCTGAAGCGGTAGCTCATCTCGTGATGCACTTCATCGATTCCGCAGCCGTAAATGTCATCGTGAGGATGGTTGAGCAGCAGCCAATGCCATGCTAAATCTGCGAGCGCGGGGGTGCTTTCGGACACATCTGCACCGGCAATCCAGGCTAATGCGGTGAGCGGCTCCATGTAGCGCTCAAGCAGTGTTTCCCCAACGTGATTGTGCTGTTTGAGGTGGATGCGCGTGGAATACACGCCTTGCAGGATTTCGGAATACCGGCCCCAGCGGAACTCACCCGCAAACGCGGGGAGAGCGACGCCGGACGCGCGCACTCGTTCCAGGTGATCGCGCAGCGTGCCGTGATGGATTACCACATCGGAGAGCTGCTCATTTGCGCGGCGGATGACTTCGGGAATGCGCGGCTCCGCTTCGGCATGATCGATGCCGTTCATCAACAGCAGCGCATCGGTATTCGCCATCGGTTTGATTTTGTCCAGCGCGACTTCGATCTTCTTTTGCGCCAGCGTCCAATCAAACTCCATTTGCGATACGTCACCCCAATGAATCGCATACCCCAGGTTTGTGACGTTATGATATCCCCAGGGCATCAGGATGGCCGTTACACTGGAGCCATCAGGGGCGCGCCATTCGAATTCTGTGCCCAGCCGATCGCCGTCCGCGCCCATGCCGCGCCAGAAAAACGCATTGTCGATGCCGAAGCCGCGCAAAATCTGTGGCAGTTGCGCGATGTGCCCGAAACCATCCGGCACATAACCGATCTGCATCACGCCGCCGTAGGGTTCGCCCATACGGTGACCGAGCGCCAGATTGCGAACCAGGGCTTCCGGGCTGACCAGGAATTCATCAGCCAACACGTACCAGGGGCCTACCTGTACACGCCCTGTTTGGCAAAGCTGCTGAAGCCGCGCTTCACAATCGGGATGTACTTCGAGATAGTCTTCCAGAACGCTCATTTGCCCATCCAGCATGAAGACAGAAAAGTCGGGATCGTTTTCGAGGATGTCTAGCAGACGA
This sequence comes from uncultured Anaerolineaceae bacterium, assembly GCA_964567525.1. Classification (GTDB taxonomy): domain Bacteria; phylum Chloroflexota; class Anaerolineae; order Aggregatilineales; family Aggregatilineaceae; genus CAYRNY01. Next base: position 6,436 of record CAZMNL010000016.1, on the reverse strand, counting down.
TCTACAAGGCGGACAAGCCGGACACGATATTCCTGGAATGTGCAGTACCAGGCACGATCCCAATGCGTGTGACTGACTAACGTAGCATAAAAAGTGGGTTTATTCACAGATCGTCGCCTTTGAAAAACTTAGTTTTTCGAAATGTATAGACAAATCTAGTATAAGCGCTTTATGCTGTCAAGATCAAGAGGGGGTACCCGGTAGATTGACAGGAGATTTGAATAGAAGCATAATGGATTTGTATAGACATAAGCGTCCTGAAACGCTCGCATAATCTTATCTCAATAGTGCGCCTCGCTCTAATCAGGCTAAATGTAATTTCTTGAGTGTTGGCGAAAGGATTTAAGCATGATCACTTGGCTCGACACCCCGCTGGTGACGCTGTTCGACGTGGTGGTGATTCCGCGTTCATGGCTGATCATCGCGCTGGTATCACTGATCGTCGCCTGGATCGCTTATAGAAAACGCCGCAGTGCTCCATTGTGGTTTGTGGGGGCTGTTGGTGGATTCATCGCTGCCAGCGAGATCGTGCGATGGCTCATCCCCGATGCGGCCCAGGAACTAGAGCGCGGCGAAATGCCCAGCGCGGCCCACACGATTTGGGCGGATGCGGCGTTCCGTGCGGACTTCGGGTTGCTACTGCTGGTGATCGCCCTGTTAATTGCCTTCAGCGCGATTATTCGCCGCTTGCTGGGCTACGTCAACGGCACGCTCACGGCATCATTAGGGCAGGTCCGGCTCAGCGCTGTGGTTAGCGCGCTGGTTTTATCATTCCCACTGATTATGTGGTTGTGGGCCGCCGGATGGTTTGTGATTGTGGGCGACTACACCGATTTCGTGCTGCCGTTGGCAGTCTTTGTCGGTGTGGCATTGCTAAGTGCGGCGCTTTACTTCACGCTGGAAGACTGGCAGAAAAACGCGGCAATCAGCGCAGTAGCAGTTGGTGCGGTGCTTGCGCAGATTCGCTACAACGCCACGCGCCCGCCGGGATCGATGTTTGAGTCAAACGGATCGGTCCCGTTTTTTATGGCGCTGATACCGGTATTGATCGGCGTGTCTGCCGCACAGATTGTCCGGCGTGGGCATCGTCATGGCCGGTTCATTGCAATGGGCTGGGAGCTAGGACTCCTGGCCTGGATCACGGCGATAATCGGCTGGGTGACCAAGTTCATGGGGTACTACAATCACCAAAACTCCTATGCGTTTTCGCTGGGTTCACTGTTCGAGACGCCCATCCGAGCGCTTGTAGCACTGGACAAGTTGTATTACGACTTGGTCCCGCGCCAGATCGCCGAATCGCGTAACGTTGCGAGCATGAACGATTGGCAAGCGGGGCTGGTCGTGCTGACAGGAGTCGCACTGTGGGTCTGGTTATTCGTGCAGATTCAGTGGCGCGTACCCGTGCAGCAGACCAAAGTCCCATTGAGCCACTACCTTGAACGCATTCGCCACCCGCAATTGTCGCTGCATCAGCGACGCTATGTCCTGGCGTATGCGTTGATTTTGCCCGCGTTGGCTCTCCGTACGTTCACGACGTTTTATCCGTTTGTACAGACATTACTCCTGAGTATTCAGAGATACAACCCGGCATTTCCGCCGCGTCGTTATATCGACGTGAGGAATTTCGAGCGTATTTCGACGGATCTCGTTGTGCGCGAAAGCCTTGAATTTACGCTGATCTTTGTATTCGTGTCGACGTTTTTCCAGGTATTTCTGGGGTTGGCGATCGCACACTTGTTAAACGCAAACTTCCGCTTGCGCGGGTTGGCCCGCACGATCAGCCTGATCCCCTGGGCGGTGCCGATGGTGGTCGCTGCGATTGGCTTCAAGTGGATGTTTGATGATCAGTTCGGCATGATCCCGGACCTGTTGGGGCGCGTTGGTTATCACGAAAAATGGCTGGTCGATCCGGTGAACGCGCAGATCGCGGTGATCTTTGTCAACGTCTGGAAAAGCACACCGTTTTGTGCGCTGCTGTTGCTTGCTGGCTTGCAGGGTATATCGCTGGATTTATATGAAGCGGCCAAGGTCGATGGCGCAAACTGGTTTGATTCACTGCGCTTTATCACAGTGCCCATGATCATGCCAATTATGGTCACTGTGACGATGTTCATGTTGGTGTGGCAACTGGCGGTGTTCGACCTGCCATTTGCGATGACGGGCGGTGCGCCGGGCTTCGCTACGACAGTCGTGGCGCAAAAAATCTACCTGGAGATCAATTCGCTCAACTACAGTTTTGCGGCGGCTGTCAGCGTGATGCTCGTAGCTATCGTGACGTTGATCGGTGGCGCGGGCATTTACACCCTGCGCCGCGTTGAAGTCTCGGCATAGAGGGGCGTGATTATGAGCACACAGCAGGCGCTAGTAACGCATCACGCACAGAACCAGTCCTGGTTGCGTCGCCACAGTCATTCGATTGTGATCTACGCGAGCTTCGTGCTGTTCGTGATCTTTATTTGTTTTCCGTTTTACTACATCGTGTTGTCGTCATTTACGCCGAAAAACGAACTATTTACCATCCCGCCAACCTATTGGCCGTCGCATTTCACACTCGACAACTACCAAAACATGATCGAGTCCGTTCCGTTCTTGAAATATTTGCGCAATTCGTTGATCTTCTCGATCGGGTCAGCGCTGGTGTCGGTTACGGCCAGTGCGATGGCGGCTTACGCCCTGGCGCGCATTAAGTTTCCGGGCAGCAATGTTGTGTACATGCTGTTGATTATGTCGGCGGCGCTGCCGCAGATCGCCGTGCTGGTGCCGATGTTCGAGACGTTCCAGCAGTTCAAGTTGATCAACACGCACCAGGGCTTAATCCTGTTAATGAGCAGTCTTGTGCTGCCGTTTACGATTCTGATCCTGGTGTCGTTTATCATGCAGGTTCCAGGCGAGATCGAGGAAGCGGCGCTGATCGACGGCGCGAATATCGTACAGGTGCTCACGCGCATGGTGCTGCCGCTGATCCTGCCTGCAATTTCGACCATGACCGTGATCAACTTCATCATCAGTTGGAACGAACTGTTGTATCCGTTGGTATTCGCGCAGCGCGATAATACCAAGACGCTCAGTGTTGCAATGGTCGAGTTGTCTTCGGATGCGTCCACATATACGCGACCCTGGGATATGTTGAGCGCGCTCAGCGTGTTTATGGTGATCCCGGTGCTACTGCTGGTGCTGGTCGCTCAGCGTATGATCATCGCTGGGCTGTCGCGCGGGGCGGTGAAATAATCCTGGTAGGTACTGTTCTGTAAAAACTGGCATTTGATTGTGATATTGCTACCTGCACCGACTTGCGCCCACCCCACGCAGGGCGGTGTGGGGTGGGAATGCCATATTTCTTATAATCGTTAGCAAAATCCGTTGCCGAAACCCATTATGAGAAACATAAGGACTCCTCTATGGACACCCATCACATCACCATTGAGCAAAACGTCGAGTTATTGAAGCGCTATGCCTATCTTGAACGCGCGTGTATGCGCACGCTTGCTGGCTGGCTGCCGGGCGTACCAGAGTGGGAAGCCAAAAACGAATTTGGTTTGCACATCTGGGAGAGCGCCGACGCCGCTGATCAACTGCGTGGGCGTCTGCGTGAGCTGCGCGCGCATCAGCCCGAACGCAATCTCAGCCCCCTCCTTGAAACGATTTTCAAGGAACTTGACCACGCACAGAACACTGCTGAAGTGATCACTGCTGTGTACCTGGTCGTCAAACGGGCGTTGCTGGATGCATACCACAATCACCCGGACGTGACCTGGGCCGAGTTTGATAACCCTACCGTCAAAGTGACGGCGAATCTGATCGCCAACACAGAGAAGCAGGTTGCCTGGGCTGAGAAGTTCTTGCCGACGATTGCCGCGAACTATCCTGGTTGGGAGGCATGGCGCGACTATATCGCGGGGCTGTTGGCGGCAGACGGTGGCGTATCGGGCACAGAGACTCCTGTGGATGATATCCCCGCGCGCGCCGACGATCGCGCGCTGCTGCTGCCCTGGAAGCAGTGCCAGCGAATGCCGGACTGGCCGGTGTTTGACCCGGATGATGATGTGGAGCCGGACCGCAAGACTGATCCCGAAGCTCACAGACTGTGGCGCTTCAAGCACTACTTGAACGAAATGACTGCTGCCGAGACACTCGGATCGATTCTCTGGATGACGTCCGAAATGGAGTGGGAATACCAGCACAACGTTGCGCGCCACCTGTGGGACGAAATCCGTCACAGTCAGTTGGGGCAAATTCGCATTCAGCAGCTAGGGTTGGATATCGCGACAGTGCCACAGGTTGTGCAGATCTATAACGTAATGATGACGCTGCCCGCCGTCGATCAGTATGCGCTGCTCACGACGGTGATCGAGCCAAACGGGATGCCCGAAAAACGCGCCAATCGCGAGCATTGGGAAGATATCCAGGACGATATTTCCGCCGCTGCCGTCAGCTACGACTGGAGCGATGAGAATTTCCATATCCGCTGGGGGCAAAAGTGGACGCCTGTGCTGCTGCAAAAATACGGATACGCGGAAACGCCCGAACAGATCAAGAAGCGCATGGAAGCCTGGATGTTGGAAAACACGCCTGTCAAGATGCAGCAGCGCCACGCGCAGGGCACAGCATAAGACACCTTGGAGCAACCATTCTGGTAAACATCGGAATTGGGGCTTGGCGCAGCTTTGCCATTCTGAATGAGATGACAGTTAAATGCACGGAGTATACAAGAGTGTTTTATGGCTGAGATCATCGAAATTGCAGTTCCGATTGAGGAAATCGAAGCACGCCGTGACCGTGTCACCAAGGCCCAACGTTTCGAAACGCCGGATCGCGTCCCCGTGATCCCCGCAATTGCCCACCGCTTTCTAGTGCCCAAAGTGGGGGTGAGTTTCCATAACTATTATGCCGATCCTGAGACAATGCTGCGCACGCAGATCTACGCACAAAAGTGGCTGTTGGAAAACATCCGCACCGACGCCCATAGCATTACAGGGGCGTGGGTCGGTGCGTGGACGGACTTTCAGAATACGTTTGAAGCGGGCAGTTTGGGTTGTCAGATTCATTTTCCTGACGACGATATTCCCTGGGTGGGCGAGGGGTGGGTCAAGACGGACGATGATCTGCGTCGCCTGGAAGCGATGGATTATGTTCACGGCGGGATCAACGGGCGACAAATCGCATATCGCGAGGCGATGATCGAGGTCGCTGACAAATACCCGGTGCGCTTCCAGGGTGGGCCGGTTTTTTACCCCGGCGAGAAGCCATCATTGACGAACACGTCCGACGGGCCGTTTGGTGTTGCCGGTGACATTATGGGCGCGGTAGAAGTGTTCACGGCAGTCTACGAGCGCCCGGACTTTCTGCACGAGGTTTTGCGCATCGTCACCAACAAGATGATCGAGTGGCTGGACTTCTGCGCAGAGGAAATGCAGCTTAAACGCCCGCGTAGTTTTGCCTGGACCGACGATCTGGCTGTGTCGCTTTCAGCGGATGTGTTTCGCGAATTTGCGTTACCGTATAACCAGAAACTTTGCCAGAACTTTGACGGCAGACTCAGCCTGCACATGTGTGGCAAAACCAATCACCTGCTGAAAATCTTCCGTGACGATCTGAAAATCAACGAACTGCAAGGGTTTGGATATCAGGTGGATTTGGACCTGATCGGTGAGGTGATGGGGGGACGCGTCGTCTTGATCGGCAACATCAATCCAATGCTAATCGAGAGTGGCACGCCTGACGATGTGCGCGCGGCGACACGGCTGGTAATCGAAAAGCTCGCTCCCTACCGGGGATTGATCATCCAGGATGGCAACAACATCCCGCCCGGCGCGCCGCTGGAGAACATCAACGCGATGATGGAAGCGGCGGAGTCATACGGGCGCTACGATCAATAAGCACCGACTACAGCAGCAGTTCGAGATAATCGCAATGACGGCAACGGAAAATGCTAAGGCTGATCCAGGAAATAAATCACCCAAATAAGCTGCCCTTTGCTCCCCTTCCCTCAGGGAAGGGGTTGTGGGGGATGGGGTAATTATTTTCTTGGCGTAGCCTAAAATCCCGGCGGTCAAATGTCGCGATCCGCGTGATCTTCAGTCGTTCCGCGAGTACCATAATACAGCAGTCCACAACATCAAACTCCGCACTAGCATACTGCACTGTGATCTCATGAACCCGTGCCAGGTTTGCCTTTTCAACCGGTTCAAACCGGTGTGGTGGCTACTTTGGACATCCACTCGAAAGCCGGAGAGAATGTAAGCTCAGATGAGTGATGTACAGACCCGCACTCAAGCTTACTCCGCGTCATCCAGGCCCAGCCAGCGAAACGCCTCACTCGAAATGCCGTTGTAGAGGTCGTGCAGGGCATGGCCCAGGTTACCCGGCGGCGGCCCCAACTGACGCAGGACCGGCAGCGCATCCGGTTGCAGCGGCACGGGCCGGATCAGGTTGTGCG
>CAZMNL010000015.1:0-17961 GCA_964567525.1 uncultured Anaerolineaceae bacterium | reverse complement strand
TGGCTGCTGGCCCACCAGATCACGGATCGGGATGCTGCCCTGCGCGGTCGCCACCAGCGTCTCGCCGACCACACAGCCCCCCTGCGCGATCTCGCCGAACGCCTGGTCATATACGCGCAGGAACCCGACCGGGCCGGTCGCCTCGCCGCTGGACGACTTGACCAGCGCGCCTTTGGGCCGCAGGTGGCTGAACGAGAAGCCGTTGCCGCCGCCGGTCTGCTGGATCAGCGCGGCATGGCGCAGCGTCTCGAAAATGCCGGACCCGGTCCGGCCCATGTCGTCGTCGATACGAAGGACGAAACAGTTATGTACGACTACACCTTCCGTAACGTAGGTGTGATCCTCATCCACTTCACAGTTATATACTGTGCCTTCAAACATTTCGGATTCGATACGTTCGATCTGGAAATACGGCTGCCCATCTTCCCAATCAACGTAGAGGCGCTGGTAATTCATGTTGGGTTCCGGCCATTCTTGGCCGAAAGCTTTTAACGCCATATCACGCGACCGCAGCGGAGGCAAACAAATCTGGGCTGTAGGACTCGCATTCTCAGTAACGTAGGTGGTATCGACGGGGCGGAAAGAGGCGTCATACCCTAAACGCAAAAATATCTGCCAGATTTGGCTAACTAACTCTGGATTAGCCAACGTCAAAGCCAGTTTGCGGAACATTCGCGGCGTTTTGCTACCCTGCACAATATAAGACTTCTCAAAACAAAGCCCATCACCGCGCATGACACCGATCAAGAATTGCTCCTGAATCTCCCGATCGGCGTACTGCAACCATACGGGCAAGCGTTTGTTACGACTGCCGTGCCCAAAATTGTCACGGAACCAAGCCACCACCGCGCGATTAGACACATTGACCTGTGTCCAGTTGCCGTGATTGGAGTCCGATTTATTGACCGGCGCATTGAATACTGTTTGAACCAGTTGTGTAACATCGCGCTGGTAATCCAATTCATCCGAGCCAAAAGTGAAACGAATGTAACGCTCTTTTGGCCCAATCGTACCCTCAGCAACGTAGTAACCACACAGGCGCGCTAACTCAGGTGTCAGATCAATGAAGCGATTCACCCATTCCGCCTGCCGTCCAGAATTTTGATATGTACTTGGACGGCGAACACGAATTTCTGTTTCTTCTAGCTGGACTTCGAGTTCATCAGCATACTCGGATTCTGCCAGATCAAAACGTGGCGCAGCACGCGTACCAATATGAGTACCAATTGCTACCTGGTCTCCCACCTTCAATTCGCCCGCATTTACCCAGCCAGAGGGGGTCAAAATTGGATGTTCTGGTGTAACTTCCAGCGTTGTACCGATCAATTTGAGTTTGATGCGCAGCAGTTCGCCTTCATATGCGCGCTGCATGGTTTCTGTTACCGGGCGATAGCGCCCCTTGTGAGTAAGGACACGATCCCCAACTTGTAGATCGGCGATGCGCTTGAGTCCTCCGGCAGTTGTTACCCGCATATCAGCGGTGAAACACGCCGCGAGTTGCCCCAACGGTGTTCCCGCGCCAGTAAAGGTCGGGCTGTTCGGGAAAAAGCGTAAGTTCGTTAGCAGGTCATAAAACCGCCGCGCGACCGGCTCGACCTCGCCGCCGAATTCTTCTTCGGCTTTGGCGACGTGATAGGCCACGCGCCAGAACATTTCCTGCTCGGTTTCGACCGGCTGACCGTCATCCCCACGCCGCAGATAGCGCTTGCTGAGCACTTTTCGCGCGTTGTCGGTCAGCGGGATATCGCGCTGCAAATCCGGCGGCAGCGGGATTTTTTTAAACCCGTTGGTCCGGTCATTAACGGTCACATTCTTTGACTTGGTATTCCCCACCATCCAGGACTCTCCTTGTTGCTTGCACTCGGAACGTTTCGTTCCCTGGGACGTTCAGTTCCCACCCGGTCATGACACAAAGCTCACGCTGTCCCTGCGGCGGCACATTGACCGCAGAGCTGGTTGTTAAGATTATTCGGTTAATGCTGGGGGTCTAAGGCTGCTCTCTCAAGACGAAGCCGTACCGGACTCATCCACTTGCGCGGCCTCTGCACCGTCACCGTCACCGTCAGCGTCAGCGTCGCCAGCACTGCCGCCGTCGCCGTTGCTGCTGGCGGGCGCGCTCGCGCGCGCGGACCTGGCACGCGGGCGTGAGGTGCGCCGCGCCGGTGAGTGCTCATCGACCAGCAGCCCGTCGATCATATCCCGCAGCCCTTCCAGGCTGTCCAGTTCCAGGTATACGATGGCGTAGCGGATATAGGCGATGGGGTCGATGGACTTCAAGCCCTCGATCACCATGTCGCCCACGACGCGGCTGGAGACTTCGTCCAGGCCCAAATGCTGTAAATGTGTTTCGATGCGGTCCACCAAAGCGTTAATATCGGCGGCGGAGATCGGGCGCTTGGCGCACGAAATCTGAATGCCCCGGATCAACTTTTCGCGGTCGAACGCTTCGCGGTCCCCGTTGCTCTTGATCAGTAACGGGGTGGAGCGCAGCACCTTTTCATACGTGCTGAACCGGCGCTCGCACTTTTTGCACTCACGGCGGCGGCGGATACCCCCCTGTGAGTCGCGCGTGGTGTCCACAACGCGCGATTTGTTTTCGGCACCGCAGTACGGGCACTTCATCAGTAAAAGCTCTTTCGCACATAGGCGGCAGGCCGCGCCGGGTCTGTCTTGATTCTATTTGCGCGGACTAATCGCACCAGTAACCAAAAGCTGCGCCCCACCGAAAGCGGCGCAGTCTAACCATGATACAACCGAATACTGACGAATTCCAACATTAAGTTTTGCTAACGACCGCCCCCGACTGGATAACCCACCTTTTCCCACATTAAAGGGACTTTATCCCCTATATATGGGGGATAATGTGTTATTTCTACCCCTGTATATGGCGGTCAGTGGAACCAAACTGTAACACGAACAGGCATTCTGGCATATAGTACCTGCGTACTACCAGGGGGAATTTTAAAGGATTATTTATACTTTCTGAATCGGGGGTCAACGGTGGCGCAAGACCTGCAAAATGGACGTGACGTTCTCATCGGTTTGCTCGCGCTTGAGCACGTAGATCGCCACCGCTTCCAGGTGGTAGATCACGCCCACACCCGCCGTTAGATAGCCCAGCAGCGGGTAAAAGCGATCCAGCAGCATGGTGAGCATCAGCAGCAGGATCAGCGCGGCGGTCAGCTTGCCGCTGTAGAGATGGATCGCGGCCACCCCGCGCGTGTAGCGGTAAGCGACCGCATACATCAGGCTGACGGTGATGATCGGGACGATGAACAGGTACGGGTACGCGCGAAACGCCCCGGCAAACTCATCCGAAACCAGCCACACAAACACCGCCAGACTCGGCAGCCAGATCGCCAGGTCGATCATCGTATCCAGCCGCCGCCCCAGGTCGGACTCGCTGTGCAGCCGCCGCGCGACCACGCCATCCACCGCGTCGAGCAGCATCTGCGCGGCGAACAGGGCCACCACCGCCCCCGGCTGATTGAGCAATCCGGCGATCACGATCAGCGGCAGGAATCCCAACCGCGAGAGCGAAATCAGGTTGGCGATCTGGTGGCGCGGAACGAGACTCGGCAAAACTTTCACTCCCTGGCCCGCTTCAAGCGGTTCATTTGGTCCCAAAACGCGCGTTACCTGCTCCGCGAGGCAGGCAGGCCGGACCGCCCGGCTGAGCAGGTAACGTGAGTGTGTATGGGGGCAGGCAGGCGCGCAGACCATGCCGCACGCGGATACCATGCGGTAACCAGGCGCAGTGCGCCCTACCCTATGTTCATGTCGCCGGATTCCCGCGCCGTGATGTTTACCGGCGGCGCAGGAACGCGGGAATGTCCAGGTCGTCCGTGTCGTAGACCTGCGACGTGAATTCTTCGTCTGCCGGGCGCGCGGGCGGCTGTGATTGCTGCTGCGGCTGGGCCGGTTCGCTCTCCACCGGGACCGGTTCCGCGGCGCGCGGCTGCTGCACCGGGCGCTGGACCGGCTGCGGCTGTGCGCGGCGATCACCACGGGCCGGGGCAGGACGGCGCTGTGCCACGCGCGTCTGCTCAAAACCCGTTGCGATGACGGTAATACGGATATCGTCGTTCATGTTCTCGTCGATCACCGCGCCGAAGATCAGGTTCACATCCGGGTGGGCGGTTTCCTTGATGATCGCGGCGGCCTCGTTGACCTCAAACAGGCTCATGTCCTTGCCGCCGGTCACATTGAACAGGATGCCGCGCGCGCCGTCGATGGTCACATCCAGCAGCGTGCTGCTGATCGCTTCTTCGGCGGCTTTGCGGGCGCGGTCTTCGCCGCTGGCGCGTCCGACGGCCATCAGCGCCGCGCCGCCTTCGCTCATGATCGTCTTCACGTCGGCGAAGTCGAGATTGATCAGGCCGGGCACGGTGATCAGCTCGGAGATACCCTGAATACCCTGGCGCAGCACATCGTCAGCCATACCGAAGGCTTCTTGCAAGCTGGCTTTCTTGTCCACGATTTGCAGCAGGCGGTCATTGGGGATCACGATCAGCGTGTCCACCTGGCTCTTCATCGCCTCGATCCCGGCCTCGGCGGACTGCGTGCGGCGCGCGCCCTCAAAGGTGAAGGGCCGCGTCACGACGCCAATCGTCAGCGAACCGAGTTCCTTAGCGACCTGCGCCACAATCGGCGCGCCGCCGGTGCCGGTCCCGCCGCCCATGCCGCCGGTAATGAAGACCATGTCCGCGCCGCGCAGCACCTCGTAGAGTTCGTCGGCGCTCTCTTCGGCGGCTTTGCGCCCCACTTCGGGGTTGCCGCCCGCACCGAGTCCGCGCGTCAGCTTGTCGCCGATGCGCACGCGGGTTTTGGCTTTGCTCAGGAGGAGGGCCTGACCATCGGTATTAATGGCGATGAACTCCACCCCCCCCAGACCTTCTTCGATCATGCGGTTGACAGCATTCCCGCCGCCGCCGCCGATCCCCACGACTTTAATACTTGCAAAATTGTCTGCCACTGGCATCGCATCCGACATGAACGTACCCTCCTGATAAGCCACTGCGATATGGAGCCGGGGGTTCTCCCATCGGGTTTGGCCTGCCCCACCCCGGACCACGTGAGATAAATATTGCGATCAAACCATTAATCTTGTCTGTCCGCTGTTTAATTACCGCCTATTGTACGGCATTTTCTAATTTAGCAAAATTCAATTCTATACAATCCGGCTAAAGGTTTGCGCCGGGTGGACATATGTTCAACATCATTCAAACCGCCCGCCCTAGCACTTTCTCGGTCAGCAAACCGACATCACCTAACCGGGGATCACCCGCCAGTTTGCCGGGTGGGATAGATTCCACGTAACGCGCAACTTCTTTAATTATTTCATCCGTTAGTATAGGTACTTTGCGTTTTGGATCATCCTCAGTTATTTTCCAAAGAGCAGTTAATCTCTTAAGAATACGTTTTCCCGAAAACTCAATGCGTATCGTATCCAATGAGTTTGCCCAATCAGTATATTGCTGGACATTCCAACCAAAACGTTCAGTAACATGCTGTTCGTCTAATTCAGGATGGTCAGCTAATTCCACTCCGCCTCGGCGCAAACGCGCCACTTCATTGATAATATGGTTTTCCCATTGTGCGGCGTCGAAATGTTCTCCTGCGCTGCCGGGTGGTGCTCCTGCCTGAAAATTCCTTCTGAGCAAGTCACTTATTGTTTTGCGTCCGGCATGATATATGATCAAGTTACCCGCAACTTCAATGATATCCTGTTCGATGACCGATTCGCTGTCTGGAATATTGGTTGGCGGCTTGGGGGTATTACGCATTGTTTCAAGTGCCAACAATATCCAATCCGTATACAGTAAATAGCATTCCATATCATGGCGAGACCAAAACATTTTATGTTTGTCTGAACCAAAAGTGACTCTCGCCTGTTGTTCAGAAAGATCGAAGTCGCGGTCTGCTATAGATACCGCTGGGTGTAGTATCCTTGCAAGAGGCCCTATGTTTTTCTTTCCATCTGCCCGATAAATCATCAATTCCGGCGTTCGTTCGCCTAAAACCGCTGTTAGGAACTGGAAATCACCTTCACCCTCACAGACCAAAATTCGCCCACCTGAAGGACGCAGCGGATGAGATATCATCACTTATCTTCCTCGCTTACATACTGCCAGGCTGGAACCTGATCATCGAGCGTCCCCAGTTCAACCACGTTTTGTGATGGAACCGCCTGCCGCAGAATCGGTGAATGCGTGGTGATGATAAACTGGTTACCGTCTTCCAACCGCGTAAAGTTTTGCAACAGCCGTCGCTGCCACGTTGGGTGCAGGTGCAGTTCCAATTCGTCGATCAGCACAATCGAATTACGCATACGTTTTGCATAATACTGCACCAGCAAATTCAGTACCGAGCGCTCACCGCTGCTCAAACCATCAAACGTGAACTTGCGCCCCTTACCATCCAAAAAATCAATCTCGTATTCACCATCTGACTGTTGGGCGTAGACTTCGCCCATCGTGTGCGGCGCGCAAATGTAATCATAGCTTTTTCGAATCAGTTCGTACCAGCTTTGATCGGAGGGAATATGGCCTAGTTGTTGTTTTATCCCGAAATCAACCAGGGCAGAGCGTATATCCCAAACCGGTGAAACAGGTGTATCACTGTCACTATAATCATCATCTTGCAGCGTGACCGGCAATGACTTCACGGGGCTGGAAACCACCTGCCGCTCTTGCTCGAAGAAGAATATGCCGCCTACACGATCCGCGTCAACCACGCCGTGAGCCAATATGCGTCTCAAGCGACGTGCATAATCTTTGCCGCGCATCATTTCCCAGTCATGCTGATTTTGGTAACGATAACCACCTTCCCCTTCAAAGTGTTCTTTATAACCGGGCTGTGCTGGATATGTCCAGACGATGTGTCCCTCGGTGCGCTTTGGCCCTGGATGGTGGGAAATAACTTCCGCTTCAACTAATTCGTCTTTCCACTGCTCGATCAAGCGGCGTTCTTCTTCGGTGATGCTGATCTTGTACTCGACCTTCGCATAACGCTCGCCAGTCGTGACCACATACTGCGGCTCGGCACGGAATGACCGACGCAATGGCCGATAGCCCATCTCAGCGCGCAGCCCAAACCAGATGGCATCCAGGATCGATGTTTTTCCGCTACCATTGGGACCAACAATCAAGGTCAAATCCTTGATCCGGCCCAATTCATCGGTCAGGGGAATCGTGAGATCACGTATGCCTTTGAAGTTCTCGACCCGAAGATAAGAAAGCTTCATCGCCCCTACTCATCCTCATCTTTGGGCAGCAGGCGGTCTACCACCGTGCGGAAAAAGCCAGTGACTTTATCCCCGGCCCCGCTGCTGCTGCGGCGCTTGCGAATGGCGCTGCGGCGATCATCTTCAATGTCCATGATCAGACCCAGTTTGAGCAATCCCACGCTAGTACTGTATGCCGGGTTTTTCAGCGCGTCCGCCATGCCGGTGATGTTCTCCGGATGCGCGACCCGCACCGGCAGCTTGAGCACGTTCTGCGCCACCGTCTTGATGCCCGGCAGTAAGCTGCTGCCCCCGGTGAGCACGATCCCGGCTTTCAGCAGCCCGTCGTAGCCGCTGCGCTTGGCTTCCTTCAGGATCAATTCGAAAATCTCCGCCACGCGCGCATTGATGATATGCGCGAGATCGGTACGCTGCACCTTGCTCGGCAGGTCTTCGCCGAACGGCTGCACGGGGAACGCTTCGAGCGCGCTCACGGCGGCGGGGTCGGCGTGCCCGTACTTGAGCTTGACCGCTTCGGCCAGTTCGGAGGGCAAATGCAGCCCGGCGGCGGTGTCGTTGGTGATGTGCTGCCCGCCGACCGCGATCACGGCGGTGTGCCACACCGCGCCATCAATGAACATGGCGACATCGGTCGTGCCGCCGCCGATATCGACGACCATCACGCCCGCCTCGCGCTCTTCGGGCGTCAGCACCACGTCCCCGGACGCCAGCGGGTTGAGGATGAAGCGGTCCACGTAGACGCCCGCATCCTCGACGCACTTGGCGAGATTCTGGATATTCTGCGTGGCGGCGGTGACGATGTGCGCCTCGACTTCGAGCCGGAAACCGAGCATCCCTAGCGGGCTGCGCAGGCCGGTTTGACCGTCCAGACTGTAATTGCGCGGGATGACGTGTAGAATCTGCCGCCCGTGTGGCAGCGCAATCGCGCGGGCCGCGTCCATCGCGCGTTCGAGATCGCCCAACTGCACGCCGCGCGCGTTGTTGATGCCCACCGCGCCCTTGCTGTTCAGCGACTCGATATGCCCGCCCGCGACCGACACAAACGCGCGCCCGATCTCGTAGCCGCTGCTTTTTTCCGCTTTGTGGACCGACGACATAATCGCGGCGCTGAGCGCGTTCACGTCCGTCACGACGCCCTTTTTGACGCCCTGCGACGGCTCAATGCCCATGCCCAGCACGTGAATATCGTTCTCGCGCACTTCGCCGACGATGGTACAGACCTTCGTCGTGCCAATGTCAATGCCTACGACCAGTTCACCCATAGTAGTTTTTGGTATCCGGTAGTTAAGCGGGGCCGCCCTGCCCCGGTTGTAAAGCAAAAGCAGCGTTTGGCAGTTGGCTTTTAGCATACAGCCAAACGGATGACTCGACGCTGAGAACCCGGCTTGTTCCTCACGGAGCCAATGTCCTCTCGCACGAACTGCGTAAGTCCTGATTCTAAAAGCACACTTGCGGTTTAGCTTTTCGCTGATAGCTTAAAGCTAATCGCTAATTCCGCCACAGCACCGTGAACGTAGGCCGGTCCGGGTCGCTCATGTTAATCTCGCCCGGCTGGATATCCGGGTAAATCTGCCCGACCAGCGCGTTATAGACGAGCAGCTTGGTGCTGATATCCTCGCCCGTGCCAAACCAGACCGTCCACCCGCGCGTGTCGCGGTGGCCCAGACCCTTCAATGAATCATACAGCAAAACCGAAATTTCCGGGTAGCGCCGTTTGAGCTGTAACGCGCCGTCCACCACCGGGCGCGGGATGCGCTGCCCGTCGGAGATCGCCTCGTCTGCGTTCTGGACTACCACGCGCAGCAGGTCGGGGCGGTCCTCGTACTGCTTCATCACGATACCGTTCACGTCCACCCACGCGCGAATCTGCTGTTCCCAGATCAGCGCCGGTTCGCGCTCGACGACCACGATCTGCACGGTATCCGGTGGCCAGCCGATCAGCACTTCGGCGTTAGCGATATTGGGCACGCTTTCCAAGCGCGCTTCCACGTCCGCCGGGTCGATCCAGAAAATGTGGCGCTGCGCGATCTCGCTGAAGCGGAAAATTTCCTCGCGCGTCAGGTAACGCTCGCCGCCAATCGCCACCGCGCTGACGTAAAAGGCATTCGCCGACAGGAACACATACAGCACCGCGACCAGCCCCACCACAATCACGCCGGACACCATGCGCCAGCTCAGCAGCGTATACACGCTGACGCGCGGCGACGTGCGCACGGTCGCGCGCTGGGCCGGTCCGCGTTTGCGCGCGCGGCGGTTGGCGCGCCGCTGCGAGACGGATTCCGTCCGCGATGGCGCAATCGTCGGGCGGGCCTGGGGTTGGGCGCGCCCCTGCGAACGCGACTGCTCGCGCGGTTCCATGCGCTGCACGCGCTTCGAGCGCCTGCGCCGCCGCGAAGTCGATTCGCGCGCCGACGTATGCACCGACTCGCGCGAAGTCACACGCGCTGCCGGGCGTGCCCGCCGCGCGCCTGCCGCGTCCGTCTCTGCTGAGGACATCGGCCCCCAGCGGTCGTGATCGTCGGGATTGCGGCGTTGATCTGTGCGAGTCGATGAGTCCATAGAACAGGTTACATTCCCGGCTTGGCTAGTGACACCAACTCCACCAGGGGCAAACTTAACGACGGTTGCCCCTACACGTGAAACTGGCTCGATTGTGACGACCCTGGCAAAATCAGGTCCGGTTGCTCTGGGTTGTGTGGCGGAATTACGTTTTTCCCACACTTATCCCACTATAAGCCACCTGCGGCGAAAAGTCCAATGCTGCATGGTTGCATTCCGGTTTGTACGCGGCGAGTCCTTCCCGTGCGGCGGCTGTAAAACGTAAATATTTGCAAGATTTTGACAAAACCGCGCGCCGCTACGACTCGCCCGCGCGCCACACGCGGATCGCGCCGTCCGCGCTGGCCGCCGCCAGCCGCGCCCCGTCCGCCGACCATTGCAGCGCCGTGACCGCGTGCAGGTGGCCGGGCAGCGTTTGCGCGCAGGTATCCGTCAGCGCGTCCCACAGGCGCACATCACCGTCCGCGCCGCCGCTCGCCCACTGCGTCGCGCCGGGCCGGAACTGCACACACGTCACTGCGCCGCGATGCCCGCGCAGTGTGCCGATCAGTTCGCGCTCTTCCATGCCCCACAAGCGGATCGCGCGGTCGGTGCAGGCCGCCGCCAGCACGGAGCCATCCCCGCTGAAGGCCACGCCGCGAATCGCGCCCGCGTCGGGATGTTCGCGCAGTTCGCGCTGGCCGTTGTGGATGTTCCACATGCGCACCACGCCATCCTCACCGCCCGCCGCGATCAAGGTTCCGTCCGGGTTGAAGGCAGCGCACAGCGCCCGCCCGGAAAAATCGGTGAATGCGCGAAGCTGCTGCCCGCTGTCCACGTCCCACACGCGCACCATGTTATCCGCGCCCGCCGAGGCCAGCAGCGCCCCGTCCGCGCTGAAGACCAGCGCCAACACCGGCTCGGTGTGCCCTTCCAGTTCGTGCAGCACGTCGCCGGAGTCGCGCATTTCGAGCAGGATCAGGCCATCGACGCCGCCCGTCGCCAGGATCGCGCCGTCAGGACTGATCGCGGTGCTGCGCGCCCCGGCCTCGTCATCGACGATGGTTTCCGTCACCGTGCCCGCGCCCGCATCCCACACGCGCAGAACCTCGTCTTCGCTGGTGGTCACGATCTGCGCCCCATCCGGCGACCACGCCAGCGTGTGAATCGTGTCGGCGTGCGCGTTGAGCGTATGTTTCAGCGATCCCATGCCGGGCGCGCCGCCCACGTCCCACACGCGGATCGCGCCGTCCCAACTGGCGACCGCCAGCCGCGCGCCGTCCGGCGCATAGGCCAGCGCGATCACGCCGTTGAGATGCCCGCTCAGCGCGCCGAGATAATCCCCGCTCAGCGCCGCCCACAGCACGATCTCGCCATCCCCGCCGCCGGAGGCCAGCACCGGCCCGCGCGGGCTGTACATCACGCGCTCGACGTTGCCCGCGTGCCCTTCCATGATGAACAGGTCCTCGCCGGTGTGCGCGTCCCAAATCCAGGCCGAGCCGTCCGCGCGCCCGGCGGCGATCTGCGTCCCGTCCGCGCTGTAGGCGATATGCGTCACGAATGGCCCGCGCTCTTTGAGGATGCGCACCGCCGTGCCGGTTTGCGCATCCCACACGCGCACGAGTCCATCCTGACTCCCGGCGGCGATCTGCGATCCGTCCGGCGAGAAAGCCAGCCCGTACACCGGCGGGCCGAAGCGCGATACTGCCGGGTCAGTGGGCGGAATGCGCACCGTAAACCAGCGCCGCCCCGCCGCGATCTGCCAGGCGTACACCGCGCCCAACTGTCCGCCCGCCGCGAGTGTGGCGCTGTCCGGCGACCATGCCAGCGCGAGCACCTCGCCGCCTTCGCCCTCGAAGACGTGGCACAGGTCGCCCGCCGCCGTCCAGACGCGCACATTGCCGTACTCGGTCGCCGCCGCGATATGCGCCCCGTCTGGACTGGCGGCGACCTGGGTCAGCGCGTCGGGCGTGGCGATGATCAACTGCGGCGCGGAGTCCAGGTCCGCCGCGTCATAGCGCCACAGCCCGCGCGATCCCGCGACGAGCAGGCCCGCGCCGTCCGGCGTCCACGCCAGGTCACTGATGCGCCCGCCGCCAAAGGTGTTTTCGAGTTGCAGCATGATTCGCTCCGTATGTGTTCGAGTCGTCAGTTGACAGTGGTCAGTAAACAGTTAAAGAACATCTGAACAGCGAAATCGCACCTCAAACAGACGACTCTCAAACGCAATGAATCGCGGATTCGTAGTGCGGCCCTCACCCTTCCGGCTTACGCCGGGTCCCTCTACGGCAGGACTATGCGTTACCCGCAAGTCTTGGGGTGCAGGAAAATGAACGGTGATCGCCGCCCGCCATGCCCTGCAAGGACATGGCTACAAATCGTAAGGACCGTAAACGGCCCTGGGTGATAGCGCCCTTTCAGGGTGCTTCAAGCAACGCGCAGCGTTGCCATTATAGCCCGGTGCTTGCAGCGCCGGGTGGCGCGCTTGCCAGACACGCTCTAACCGGATTCCGCACCGCCCCACTCCCCGATCAGTTCGATCT
This sequence comes from uncultured Anaerolineaceae bacterium, assembly GCA_964567525.1. Lineage (GTDB taxonomy): Bacteria > Chloroflexota > Anaerolineae > Aggregatilineales > Aggregatilineaceae > CAYRNY01. The sequence goes on along the minus strand of CAZMNL010000015.1, from coordinate 5,634 downwards.
CCGATTCCAGTTCAATACCGAATTTCTCGCGCACGGCATCGCGCGCCATGTCAATCGCGCGCCGGTAATCCGCCGCCGTGCCCTCACCCGTGTTGACGATGAAATTGGCGTGAACCGGCGATATCTGCACGCCGCCGACCGTGTGCCCCTTCAGGCCGCAGTCCTCGATCAGGCGTCCGGCGTAGTCGCCGGGCGGGTTCTTGAAAATCGAACCGAGCGACGCGCCGGGCGGCTGCGTGCGTTTGCGGTGCGCGACAAACTCGTCGGCCTTGGCGTTGAGATCGTCGGGATCGTGGCCGGGGTCAAGCTGCAAGGTCGCCGCGATCACCACGTAGCGCCCCCGGTCGCCCTTGAGGATCGAGGTGCGGTAATCGTAGCGCAGTTGGGTGACGTTCCACAGTTCGACGTGTGGGCGGTCCTGCACGTTGAAGACCTCGACATAGCGCACCGAGTCGGCCATATCGCCGCCGTGCGCCCCGGCGTTATTGACCACCGCGCCGCCAACCGTGCCGGGAATGTTCACCGCCCACTCAAGCCCGGCGAGTCCCTGGTTCATGCACTTGCGCGCCACCGTCGAGATGCTCGCGCCGCTTTCCAGGACGATACGCCCGTCGCCCTCGAAGCGCAGGCCCTTGGTGTGGTTGATGATCACCAGCCCACGAAAACCGGCGTCAGCGGCCAGCACATTCGCGCCGCCGCCCAGGATGATCCAGGGCACGCCCGCGTTTTTTGCCAGCGTCACCGCGTCGGTCAGATCGGTGGTGCTGTTCGCCACGACCAGCGCATCCGCCGGGCCGCCGAGCCGTGCCACCGTATAGCGCGCCAGGTTTTCGTCACGCTTCAGCGCTGCGCCGAAGCGTTCAATCAAAGGTTGGTAGCATTCGGGCATGTCGTTTTCGTGTCCTCTCTTACGCCCGGCCCCGCAGCGTTTCCAGCAGCCGCGTACCGATCTGCGGCGCGTCCCCTGCCGAGAGCAGCACCACCACGTCACCGGGCTGCACCGCATCCGCCAGGACCCGCGCGGTAGCCTCCAACGCGCCAGTATAGCGCACATCCGGGTGTCCGGCATCCCCGATTAACGTCACGATGCCGACCGCATCCAGCCCCGGCGTGACCTGCTCGCGCACCGAATACACGTCCGTCACGCATACGTGGTCCGCCGCGCCGAAGGCCCCCGCGAACTCGTCGGCGAACTGGCGCAGCCGCCCGTAAGTGTGCGGCTGCCACACCGCCCACAGCGCGCGCACGCCGGGCCGGTCGCGCAAAGCCTGCAAGGTGACGCGAATTTCGGTGGGGTGGTGCGCGTAATCGTTGATCACGCTCACACCGCCCGCCAGCCCCATCGGTTCCGCGCGCCGCCCCGTGCCGCGAAAGCTCGCCAGCGCCGTCGCCACCTGGTCGAAGGGCACGCCCGCGTGATCCGCCACCGCGATCACGGCCAGCGCGTTCTGCACGTTGTGCGCGCCGTCCAGCAGAATTCGCACCGATCCCAGGTTCTCCGCGCCGCGCCACACGCTAAACGTCATGCCGCCGCCGCTGTGCGGTTCCAGGTGGTGCGCGTGCCAGTCACGCGCGCGGGCGTCCAGCCCGTAATAGACCACCGGCTGCCCGGCCCCCTCGCGCGCCCTGCCGAGCACACTCGCGCCGGGATCGTCAGCGCAGATCACCAGCAGCCCATCACGCGGGACGCGCGCCGCGAACGCTTCAAAGGCGGCGGATACGTCGCGCGCCGCCGGGAAGCAGTCTACGTGATCGTGCTCAATGTTGGTGATCACGGCGATATGCGGCTGCAAACCCAAAAACATGCGGTCGTATTCGTCGGCCTCGATCACGAAGTGCGCGCCCTGCCCGTAATGCGCGTTCGTGCCGGTATTCGCCAACACGCCGCCGACGATATAGGCCGGGTCGTGCCCGGCTTCGATCAGCACATGCGCCATCAGCGCCGAGGTGGTGGTTTTGCCATGCGTCCCAGCGATAGCGATGCCGGTCTTCTGCGCCATCAGTTCGCCAAGCATATTCTGCCGCCGCAGCACCGGGATACCTGCCGCCCGCGCCGCCGCAATCTCCGGGTTGTTCAGTGCCGCCGCCGAGGTCGCCAGCACGATATCCGCGCCCGCGATATGCTCGGCGGTGTGGCCCAGGCCGATACGCGCACCGAGCGCGGCCAGCTCGCGCGTGAAATCGTTGGCGCGCAGGTCCGACCCGCTGACGGTATAGCCCATCTGCAATAAAACGCGGGCGATGGCCGACATACCAAACCCGCCCACGCCCACCACATGAATGTGTTGTCCAGGCGTTAGCATTGTCACGTTTCCGGTTTCCAATCCTTCAGGGTTTGCAGCGCAGCCATGCAGCGCCGCAGGCTGTCCGAATGCTGCGCGGCGATCTCAGGCCGCCAGCGGGACTCCGCAATGGTTACAAATTCGATCAGGCGACCGGTGTAGCCCGGCCCAACTGAAGTGCCGCTTCCCTCGCGCGGGACCATGTCCGTTCGGATCGCTTTTAAGGTGCTTTTCCTGGCGAGATTGACCAGGGTGATTTTCGGGTTAATTTCTGCATCGGGTTCATCGGGCACCTGGCTTCTACGCACATGCAAAAAATCTGCGAGGCAATCACCATCAGCAAGGAGCCAGGCTTCGATGGCATGAACGGCGACTCTCAAACGCATCCATTTACCCGGCATCGAAATGCACTGTTGTACGAGTTCAGGAGCGCAATCCGGTTTTTGGTCCAGATCGATTACAGCGACCCAGGGCATGAACTTCGCAGCATGATTGTAATCAGGCAGGACTTCCATCAAGTGTGGCTTACCCCTTTCCCCAAAGGGACGACCGACAGGAAGCCCTACATATTGCATGATTCGTTTAACAATCACATTGTCCGTTGGGCCTTCAATGACATAGTTTACAGGAGGCATTTGGAATGACATTGAATACCTACCTAAAACAATGCGAGTTGTTCAGTGTTTCCTGGTTGGGTGAACGGGATGACCACCTCCCCTAGCGGCAGTCCTGTTTCCAAAAGCAGTCTCACTTCTACTATATCTGCGGCTACTCTTACCCTGCTACCTTCCTGTTCAGGCATCAGCAGTAACGTCTCATCCGCGCCAATCCCCTGATCGGACAACAATTCGCTGCTGTGTGTACTCAGAATAACCTGATGTTCCGCACTTTTATGTTTTCTTTGTGCCCTGAGCATCATTTGCGGGATAAAACGAACGACAGCAGGATGCAAAGACAACTCAGGCTCTTCAAACAACAAGGGACCTGAACTATCCAGGAGAGTCCAAAGCAATCCCATCAGACGCAGCGTGCCGTCGGAAAAATCAGCTTCATTTTGCCATGCACCGTGCGGTCGCCAGTGTCCATAATTGCCGATCAGATGAGGCGCGCCACGTATATCTCGATCAAGCTTCAATTCTGTGAGGTATGGCACAGCGACTTTCAAGGCGTCAGTTATTCTCTTGAGCCTTGAAACACGAACGTTTTGGTTCGCCGCCGCGATCTGTTCAAGAAAATCCGCACCAAAGGGATCGTTTTTCTCCCCAATCCAGCGATCTGGATCACGAACCAACTGCGGCACAAGATGATAATATGTCACACTTGAGAAGAACTCGGCTATCGGGCGAAACCTGACATTGGCGAAAGTTTGCTCCAAATGGGTTTGTTTCAAACGTGCCGGGTCGTTTTGGTCATCTGAATCAGGACGTTGCAGCAGCAGATCATCATTGAGCCATACCGCTTCCTCTTTCAGGTATGGATTGCGTTGTTTATCCTGGTTGAACTTGATCCGGTAGCGCCAGATCGTATTTTGATCATCATTTTGATCTTGTAACTCTACTTCGATCATAACATCAGAGTATCTTCGCGCGGCCAGGTTGCGAATGCGGCTCACCCCGCCCCGGCTGAGCACGGCTTGTTCAAACCCGCCGCCTGTGATTACCAGATCGCGCAGAAAACGGATTGCGTCGAGGAAATTGGATTTGCCCGACGCATTCGGCCCCACCAAAAACGCGCGGCTTTGCAGCGGCACATCGACATGACCGAAGTTACGCCAGTTTTCCAATACAACACGTGAAAACCGCATGGTACAGTTCCTCTACATGGTGAAATTTCGAAGCGTGGTTCGCCCCTGCGCCCTCACACCACCACCACGATGATGAACACGAAGAAGCCGATCATCAGCAGCGACAGCACGCTGCCATCACCGCTGTGCATCCAGACCTGGGGCAGCAGGTCGGCCACGATGGCGCTGGTCGAGTCCGGGTTGACGGGCTGGATGATGTTGGGTTCGAACGGGTAGCCCACATTGTCCATGAACCACCACAACGCGCCGAACAGCAAATAGCCGTTAAACGCACCCACCAGCATCCCCAGGATGCCGTCCCGCACGCCTTCGCGGTCTTGCAGGTTGCCGAAAGCATTTTCCGGCGTCTGGTAGGAGAAAAAACCGAAGAGCAGCAGAATGATCGCTTGCAGGTAGAACTTGGGGCCGGGCTGACCGTCGGTGAGCGGGTCGATCAGCAGTGTTTCGAACTGTTTGAGCGTGAACAGGGCCAGTACGATCCCGGCAGTAGCGACTAACTCTTTAGTGTAGCCGCGCATATAGCCGATGCCCGCGAACATCAGCATCATCATGACCAGAAAGACCCACAATTGCATCATGCGTTGTGTTCCCTGCCCCCGCTGTCAGATAGTGATATAAACTGGCTGTACGCCTGACAGGTCGCCGTTAATGCTAGTATTTTATGCTGTTTACGCTGTTGAGCAAACCTCCGCCTGAAAATGTGGCCTATTTCGCTTCAGTCCAGCGGATACCCGGCGGTGCGGGCCAACAGCCGCGCGATATTCTCCGCGCCGTGCGGCTGCTTGAGGTTTGCCATCGCGTCGCGCATCGCGTCCAGCCGCGCGGAGTCGTTCAACAGGTCGCGCACCACCGGCAGCAAATCGGATGCGAGCTTCTCGTCGTCCAGCCGCAGCGCCGCGCCGCGATCCACCAGCCAATCAGCGTTGACGCGCTGGTAACGCCACGAATACGGGTACGGAACCAGGATCGCGGGCAGCGCCAACTGCGGGTATTCCGCCAGCGTCGCGGCCCCGGCCCGGCTGATCACCAGGTCGGAGGCGGCGAACGCGCCCCCGATATCCGGCAGGAAGTCAAACACGCGGTAAAACGCGCGCACGTCTTCGGGCAGCGCGGCGTGCGCCTCGCGCACGGAGTCCCAGTCCAGCCGCCCGGAGATGTGCAAAATCTGCACGCCGTCCGCGACCAACTCAGGAGCCATCGCCACCGCCGCGTTATTGATGCTGCGCGATCCCCGGCTGCCGCCGAAGACCAGCAGCGTTTTACGCGCCGGGTCGAGTTCGAACGCCCGGATCGCAGATTCGCGGTCGGCCTGGATGATCTCCGGGCGCAGCGGGTAGCCGGTTTCCGTGACGGACTTGCCAGGGTAATAATCGGCAGTCTGCGCGACGGTCCCCGCGATCTCGCGCGCGAAGTAGCGGCCCATCACCTTGAGCATCAGACCCGGCTCGATATCCGGCACGTAGATCACAATCGGGCGGCGCAGCACCCAGCACGCCAGCGCCATCGGCACGCCAGTCCAGCCGCCGGTCAGCAGCAGCGCCTCCGGGC
>CAZMNL010000014.1:17564-18718 GCA_964567525.1 uncultured Anaerolineaceae bacterium | reverse complement strand
GGCCGGGACCGACTCCACCGCCGGGAAGTGCAGCCGCACCGGCTGCGCCAGCGCACGCCACAACCGCCCCAGGCGCGTTGACGGGGCGCGCCCGCTGTAAGGTACGTCCTGCCAGCTTGCCGCGCGCGCGCGCACCTGGGCCGCGATGTCACCGTACTGCTGCTCGTAAGCGTGAGTCTGTGCGATCTGCCCGTCCGGGTAGAAGCGGCGCACATGCACGCGGTATCCCAGCGCGGTGAGCGCCATGAAGTTCTGATAATAGCGGCTGGCTGCGCCCGAATGGTTGGGATCAACCGGCAGGCCGGGCAGCACGAACAGGATATCGATCATGCGCGCGGCTCCAGAATATCCGGATCGCGGCTCTCCGCCAGCCACGCGCCGACACGCTGGATCGTAGGATTGCTGCGGAACTCGTCCAGGCTGCGCGCGGTGATGTGGATGTTGTCGTGTACGTCGCTTTGCGCTTCGTTCATGCGTTTGAGTTCCATCGGTGCGATATCGTCAAAGCGCGTCTGACGGCGCTCCACCACCGTATAGAAGTGCTGGCGCGCGCGGGCCTGTGTCGCAGCATCCAGCGGCGGGACTTCGTGCAGCGTGCGAAGCTGCGCAAAGTAGGCCGCGCGCGTGGGCGGCTCGATGGTGAAGCCCTTGCCGTTATAGCGCCCGGTCCCGGCCAGCACCGCAGGGACCCCGTAACAGGGAAACTCCATGCCCACCGTGCCATTGACGGTCAGCACGTAGTCCACCACCGGGAACAAGGATTGGGTGTTGACCGGCGTATCCGCGCGCATGATGCGCACATGGTCGGGCAGCGGCATCAGGTCGCGCAGCAGGCGCATTTCGCTCTCTTCGCTTTTGCCCTCGCGTTGCAGCTTGAAGACGTTGAACGGGTGCAGCTTGACGACCCAGTTTATCCGGGGACATTCGCGCGCCACAAATTTAACCGTCTGGTATAACCAGTCTTCGAAGTCGTCGAACAGGCAGCTTCCGAAGAAGAACGCCGCATCCCAGGCGATATGCGAGAAAATCACCGCCGTCTTTTTGGCAGGATCGAGTTGGAGTTCCGCGCGCACGGTGTCCGGCGGCATGATCTGCTTGGCGGTCATCAGGCGGCGCGTGTCATCCGTCGAGTCCGGCTTATAGCGCCCGGCAAA
>CAZMNL010000014.1:16273-17554 GCA_964567525.1 uncultured Anaerolineaceae bacterium | reverse complement strand
AAACAACGTTTCCAGGCGTTGATCGTCCTCGGCGGTCCAGGGTTCGCGCTGAATCTCTTCCCAGGTGCGGTCAGCGAGCGAGAAATAGTGCTGGCCGCGTGTATCCGCCGTGTAACGCTTCAGAATCCAACTGCCGCGCCGCTGCCCCTGCTCGTAAACGATGCAGTCGATACCGCGCAGCAGCGCCGTTTCGTAGATCGCGCCGTTGGGGATGTAGCCCGCGTCACGCACGAGCATTTTCTGCACCGGGTGGCGGTCGAAGTAGTGCTCGGCGACCAGCACGGCCTGTACCGCGCGCTGTAGGTTTTCGCGGAACAGCGCCCACACCTCCGGCTGCGCCAGGTCGAGATTACCTTGCAGCAGCGCACGCGACGTGACCGACAGCGCATGTTTGCTCACCTCTACCCCGTGAAATTGCAGCGCGAGCACCTGCTGTACATCCGGGGCTGACGGCGGCGCGGCGGGCAGCAGCGCGTCCACCTGCGCGGTGAGGTGCGCGTCCGGCGGGATCACGTCGTTCGCGTACCGGTCCCACAGCACGATCCGGTCGATGCCAAACAGGTCAAAGTAGGCGTTCCCGAAGCGGTTGCCGGTGTAGTTAAACATCACCGGGGTATAGCCGTGCAACTGCATGGTTTTGGCGATCAGGCTGTGAAACTTGGCATGTAGCGGCAGGTTGGTAAAGCTCAGCACGGCAAAATAGCGATCTTCGGCGGTTGGGATCGGCTGGCTGGCCCATCCCCCGACCGCCTCGCGGGTGATGCGCAGGTCGTGCTGTAGTTCATTGATGCGCGCGCGGTACGCTGCATCGCGCAGGTAGCGCACCGCGCGTTTCAACGGCGCATATAACCCGGTTTTGCGCAGCGCGCGAGCAGCTTGGTGACGCATAAGTGACAATCCTGGCTGGCGCTAGAGCGAATCGACGCGGCGCAGCTTGCTCATCGGGCCGACTTCGCTGTCGTACAGGTGCTTAACGCCGTCGCCCATGGCCTGCTCAACCACGCGGATATACTTGACGAGCCGTTCCAACCCGCCCGGTTCGACGGACGCGGCCTGGTCCGATCCCCACATGGCGCGGTCCAGCGTGATGTGCCGCTCGATGGCGTTGGCCCCCAGCGCCACCGCCGCGACCGTCGTCGGCAGCCCGACTTCGTGCCCCGAATACCCCACCGGGCAATCATACGTTTCGCGCAAGGTCTGGATCATGCGCAGGTTGAGTTCCTGCGGCGGGCAGGGGTAGGTGCTGGTCGTGTGCAGCAGCACCCGCGGCGTGTCGCCCAG
>CAZMNL010000014.1:0-16263 GCA_964567525.1 uncultured Anaerolineaceae bacterium | reverse complement strand
GTGTGCATCAGCATCAGGTTATCCGTGCCCAGGAAACCGGCGGCCTTCTGGACCTGCTGCTGCGTGGACATGCCGGTCGAGACGATCAGCGACTTGCCGGTGGCCTTGAGCCGTTCCAGCAGCCCGCGATCCGTCAGCGAGGCCGACGCCACCTTGTAGACCGGCGCATCGAACTGTTCCAGGAAGTCCACCGACTGCTCATCCCAGGGCGAGGCGAACCACAGCAAGCCCTTTTCCTGACAATAGCGGTCGATCTCGGCGTACTGGTCGGCATCGAACTCGACCTTGTGACGGTATTCCAGGTAGCTGATGTAACCCCAGGGTGTTTCGCGCATTTTGTCGCGCTGGTCCGGTGGTACGACCAGTTCCGGCGTGCGTTTCTGAAACTTCACCGCGTCACAGCCGGTCCAGTAGGCCGCGTCGATCAGTTTTTTGGCGATGTTGATGTCGCCGTTGTGGTTGATGCCGATTTCGGCGATGATGAACACAGGATGGTGATCGCCAATCACGCGATCACGGATGATTACTTCTTTGCGCATGATTACCCTGCCTTCTGCGCTGCGATAATTCGATCACACAGTTCGCGCACGGCCCCATGTCCGCCGCGTTTGGTCAGCACAAGGTCGGCTTGCCCGCGCACGGTCGGGTGCGCATCAGCGACGGCCACGCTCAGCCCGGCGACCGCCATCGGACCGAGATCGTTCACATCGTTGCCCACATAGATCACCTGGTCCGGGGACAGGCCGCGTTCGGCCACCAGCGCGCGCAGCGCCGGGACCTTGTCACGGATGCCTTGCTGTAACGTGATGTTCAGCTTGCGGCAGCGCGCCGCGACCACCGGGTTCGCCTCGCGGGAAAGCACGGTCGGCTCGATGCCCCGCCCGCGCAGCATCTCGATCCCCAGGCCATCGCCGCGATGCGCCGCGACCATCTCGATGCCCTCTTCCGACACCCACACGCGGTCATCGGTCAGCACGCCGTCAAAGTCCAGCACCAGCAGGCGCACGGTTTGCAGCGCGCGTTCCACACGGTCCCCGGCGGGATGCTGTGGGCGCACATAGTCGATATCCAGCCGTTCGAGCATCCACTCGGCTTTATCCCAGTCCAACGGCGAGTCGATATCGATCATAAACAGTGGATCGATCATCAGCGGCAGAATCGTGCTGCCGGACATGCTATGCTGCTGCATGATCGTTTCGCGCCGCAGCACGTCGATGTGTCCCGTCTGCCAGTAGGTTATCGGGAGTTTCTGGCGCGGCATATTATACGGCTCGTCAAATTCGCTGTCGAGCAACGGCTGCATCGGGCCGTTAAGATCGGGAATGCGCCACATCTTGTACGGATTCTGGCCCGACGGCACCACCCCACGCACCGAATCGGCCTGCGGATTCTCGCGCAGCAAGGCCACCGCCCGGTCGATGCAGTCTGCCGGGCGGATCGGAGAAGTCGGGCGGAGTTGTACGACCAGTTCCGGCAGATACCCGTCGTGTTCGGCGAGCCACCCCAGCGCGTGTTCGAAGACGGGCAGATCGGTGGCGGTGTCGGTAGCGTGTTCCGCCGGGCGTCGGAAGGGGACCTCCGCGCCCCACTGTTGCGCGACGGCGGCGATCTCGTCGTCATCGGTGGAGACGATCACGCGGTCTACCGTCTGCGCTTGCAGGCCCGCCGCGATGCTGTAGGCGATCAGCGGAATGCCGCGCAGCGGTTTAATGTTCTTGCGCGGGATGCCTTTCGAGCCGCCGCGCGCCTGCACGATGGCGACTACCTGTGGTGTGTGTGTTACCACGCGGTCCAGCCCCCATCCACCACCAGGTTACTGCCGGTCATGTAGCTGGAAGCGTCCGAGAGCAGGTACACGACCGCGCCGTTATACTCGTGCTTGTGCGCCATGCGGCCCATCGGCGTCTTGGCGCTGTAACGGCGCACGAACTGTTCTTCGTGCGCGTTGAACGTGCCGCCCGGCGTCAGCGTGTTCACGCGGATGCCCTTGTCGCCCCAGTACACCGCGAGATACTTGGTCAGGCCGATTACGGCGCTCTTGGTCACGGTGTAGGTCACGGGTTTGATCGAGATCGGTTCATCGGGATCATCGCGCTCGTAGAGACGCTGGTCAGGGCCGGTCAGGCCGTAGGTCGATGATACGTTGATGATCGAGCCGCTGCCCTGCGCCAGCATCGGACCCGCGACCACCTGCGCGCAGAGAAACATCCCGGTCAGGTTGACAGCGAGACTCTCGTTCCAGGTGTCCAGCGGGAAATCCTCAAACGTGATCGTGTGTTTCTGCGCCTCGCCCACGTCGAACTTCGGGTTGATCGCGGCGTTGTTCACCAGCCCATCCACGCGCCCGAAGGCGTCCAGCGTCCGCTGCACCATCGCCTGCACAGACGCCTTATCCGACACATCCACCGCCAGCGGCAGCACCGTGTCGTATCCCGCCTGCTTGACTTCAGCGGCAGCGGTGTTCGCGCCGTCCGGATCGATATCGGCGATGACGACGTTTGCGCCTGCCGCAGCGGTGGCGCGCGCATACTCGCGGCCCAACAGCCCGCCGCCACCGGTGATAATCACGGTTTTGCCGGTCAGTGAAAACAGTTTTTCGGTCATTCTTGATACCCCCCTTCGGGGAATGTAACCGCCGCACCCGCGCGGCTCGATTCGTGCGCCGCCAGGACGATCTCTAACGCCTGGATGCCGTCGTGCAGCGAGCAAAGCGATTGCTCCTCACCCGCCAGGCACGCCAGAAAATGCCGCATCTCGTCCAGGAACATCACGTTACGGTCGAATTCGGCGGGCGGGGCGACGCTCTCCCAGGACTCCGCTGCCGCGCGGTACAGGTGCGCGACGCCGTCGGCGTTGTCCCAGCGGATTGTACCGTCTGTGCCGGTGATCGCCAGCCAGTGCCCGCCAGGACGCGCGACGTAATCGACATGCACATGCCCCATCACGCCGGACGCGAACTGCAAATGTACATCGGCGATATCCTCGGCTTCGATGTCCAGGCCGCGCGAACCGGTGCTGGCGATCACGCGCGCGACATCGCCGAACAACCAGCGCAAATAATCGAAGGGATGGCACAGCGTCAGCAGCACGCCGCCGCCCAGGTCGCACCGCGCCGCATAGCTGGTGCGGTAGTCTTCCCAGGGGTGCCAGTTGGGCAGATGTTCGGCCCAGTGCGCCTGGACATGCACCACGCGCCCGACCGCGCCCGCCGCCAACCATTGCCTGACCTGCCGCAGGCCGGGATGGAAGCGGAACTGAAAGCCGACGAACACCACCAACTGCTTATTGTGGACAATCTGCCGCAGGTCGTCCAGCCCGTCGCGGGTGTGCGAGATCGGCTTCTCGAAAAACAGGTGACTGCCCGCCCGCGCCGCCGCGAGCGCCGCCGGGATGTGCAGCGCGGTGGGGTTGGCGATCACGGTGGCGGCGGGGCCGAGCGCCAACGCCTCGTCCAGATCGTACACCACGCGCGCGCCGTCGAGTTCGTCCGTGTCCAGCGTGCTTTTGCCGGTGCGGTACACGGTGATATCGCTCACGCCGAGCGCGCGCAGGTTGCGCATGTGCCGCCGCCCGATGGAGCCGAAGCCGGTCAGCAGGATGGAGGGTTGTTTTGATGGTATCATCGGTTGTTTTGATCTCCCGGTGTGTGATCCCATCCCATATCGCGCCCAAGCAGATCATACAACTTATGATTATAAGGGCGGAAATACGCGACCAGATCGGTACGCAGATCGTCGGGAAACCCAAGTCTCTCCTGTTTGAGTTCTAATAATGGTGTTGTTTGCTGGCGTGCTTTGTCTGTGAAATTCTGCGTATCCAATGTATCCCAGGCAGGCAAATCGAGGAAACGCCACACTTCGTGTACTACCTTATCCGTATTTGCGTACAGGTCTTCGCTTTTGATGATCATAACCTGTTGGCGCGGGAACAGCTCAAACACGTTTTCGATCTGTTCCGCGTAGCGCCCGCGCGTCAGATAACTGTACAGGCTGTAGGTATACAGGTCATGCCGGGCCAGTGCGGCATCCAAACGCTGTTTTTCCTGTGCAACTGCTTCAGGGAATGTGAGCGGCTCCCGGTGGTAGGACATGGACCTGAAATGCGAATAGGCGCGGTCTACCGGGTTGCGCAGCAGGATAATCAGCTTGATATCGGGTAAGGTCTGCGCGATGCGTTCTAATGCCTGGCGGTATAGCATGTACTCTGGCGACGCTTCCCCGGTGATGGTGCGCTGGAGCTTGAAGGGCCGGATTGGAAACTGTCGCCGGTAGTATGCGAGTCCCTTCTGGTAGAGCCAGTCGAAGTAGTGAATCTCTTTGTGGGTGGGGGGCAGGATTTGCGGGTGTTGGATCAGGTAATTAAACAGCGAGGTGGTGCCGCTGCGCTGTGCGCCGATGATCACAAAACTGGGTTTCAGTCGCAGGGGCAGCGTGAGTCTTTCTGCCGCTGCGCGAATGCGTTTGCGCAGCCGTCTGGATGCGCTCCACAGCCCGGTACGCTCTGTTCGGCGGGGGTAAATCTCGTCGGGAAAAGCCGCCTGGAGCACCTGCCGGTTCAGGTCCAGAAATTGCCTATCTTTTTTCGTGCCCAGTGCATGCCGTGCTTTTTCCGGCAGCCGTTCGTCAAAGTCTTCACAGACCTCGGCATGATACAGCGGGAAGTTAACCAGGGCTTTTGCCGCTGCCGCTGGCCCCAACGACAGCCAGGAAACGCATGGGCCGGTCCTGACGCAGCCGGTGCAGCGTACCGGTCGGTAAAAACTGTGCGAGGTGTATCGAGAACGGGTCACGCTGCTGTGTCAGGCGTTCGATCAACGCCTCAGCGTTTGCGATGTCCTGAACGGTGAGCAGCGGTGATGGGTCTATGGAAGTAGCATCAGATGTTTGAATTTTTGACACGGTTTGTCTATGTGCTTTCCTTGCCCGGCCTGAGGGAGCATTTTTTCACCCATGAACTTAAATCGAGTCCTGTGATCTTGCTTACTTCCCGAAATATCCGCCGCGAATTCGTCTACCAATCGCGTGTATAGCACATCGGCCCGGATTCACTCCCACATGGATAGCTCTCGCTGCACAAAGTCACCTAATGCGCGGTGTGAAAACCACACTTAAATCACGACCAATGATGGCACTGGTTGCATTTATATCATCAGTGAATTCTTTGGTAAAGCGGTTGTACAGATGATCAGACAATGGCGGATAATCGCTAACGGATGGTAGCGTAATCGAGCGATTTCGTAATGGTTTCAAGACGTGACTAAAGCCCCACTTTTGCGGGAGAACGTGCGTTATATAGGCCAGCAGTCGTTGTAACCGGGGAAGGCGGGGATATTGCGCGGTATTAGTGCGTTGTTCCGCCATCCGCTGGCTTACCTCAAATTCGAAGGCAGAGTCAACCTCCAAGAAAACACATAGCTGGGCAAGTGTATTTTGTGGATCGGCGATCAAATCATCGAACACCATAAAATACACCTGATCGCGCGGGAAGTGTTCCAGGAATGCACTCAGGGCCGGGCTGTAGGTGCTGCTGCTGCGGTAGTCATAAATATTTCTTCCCCGGAGCTTGTAGTACATGGCCTGTTCAAAGGTCAACCACTCCCGCCCGGTTCTTAGCGTGTAACAATATGAAGAGTAGGCACGATCAACAGGATGACGCAGGCTGAAAACCAATTTAGCATTAGGGAGATGCTGCGCGATTAAAGCCACTGTTTGATTGTAATAAAACATATAATTGGGGCTGATGTCTCCTACAGCTTTCTGATCGGCCCATTCCTGGAAGTAGGAAGCATATGTCTCGAAAGGAGCATTGTACCATACCATAGCGATAAAATGATTCAGTTCTTTACGAACATCCGATAAAAATATATCAGGATGCTGTTTTAGATAGTAGTACAACGCTGTTGTTCCCGATCGTTGAGCGCCGCATACAAGAAAGTTCGGATAGGTCATTTTGTAAACTGCCTATGGTACTCACTCAGTGAGCATCTAGCATTTCAAACGGATAATCAAACTGTATCGGACCGGCTTTCCACTGCATGAGTTCATTCTCGCCCGCCGTCTCGTTGACAAGGATTTTGATAGTTTGTCCTTTGATATTCGGCTGGCGAAGACCATCAACGAACGACTTGAGTACAAGCCCATAATCCCCATGTCGTAGATGGCTGGGATCAATTTTTAGTTGAAAGACGTACCGACCGGGTTTGATATCCTCAATGAGAGGGGTGCTGCTCGTGAAAATAGTCCGTCCAAAACGGATATAGTTGAAGCTACAGGCGAGTTGATAGGTCCTCAGGGGATGCAAAACATCAACATGCACACGTATGACAAACGGTTTTCTCTCCCTCAATACCGTGCGGGGGCTGTCTTCGTGATCAACTACTTCCAGGGTCAAATACTGGATGTTAGCGTTTTCTTGACCCGTTAGCCCAGATAAATCAAGTAATGCTTCATTGCTACCGGTTCCCACTTGATTCAGATAAAGATCGACGATCTCTTCGCTGGGACCATCAGCGGATACATTGCCATTGTGCAGCATGATACACCGGTGAGTCAGGGCCGTGACTGCATCCATATTATGACTGACAAACAGCACAGTACGCCCCTCGCCCGCAACGCTCTCCATCTTGCCCAGGCATTTACGCTGGAACTGCGCATCCCCCACCGCGAGCACTTCGTCCACGATCAGGATATCCGGCTCCAGGTGGGCGGCGACCGCGAACCCCAGCCGCAGACTCATCCCGCTGGAATAAAACTTCACGGGCGTGTCGATGAACTTTTCCACGCCGGAAAAATCGATAATCTCGTCGAACTTGCGGTCAATCTCCGCGCGTTTCATACCGAGAATCGCGCCGTTGAGGTAGATATTTTCGCGCCCGGTCAGTTCGGCGTGGAATCCCGTGCCGACTTCCAGCAAGGCCCCCACGCGCCCCCACAGGTCCACATAGCCGGTGCTCGGTTCGGTGATGCGCGAAAGCACCTTCAGCAGCGTGCTTTTGCCCGCGCCATTCGGCCCGATGATGCCGATGACCTCGCCCTCGCGCACCTCGAAGGAGACATCCTTCAGCGCCCAGATGGTTTCGGTCATTTCGGCGGCCCCATACGCCTGACCGCGCAGCAGGCTACTTGCGCGACGGATTGGCCCTGTCACTGCATCGGTGACAAATTCACGAAAGTTGCCGCGCGTCACCTGCCGCAGCCCACCAATTCGGTATTTTTTTCCCAGTCCATCGACTCGAATTGCCAGATTACTGCTCATAGCGATCACACCACATCCGCGAAGGTCTTTTCCAGGCGCTTGAAATAGAATAATCCACTGGCGAGCAGCAGCAGCGCCACGGAAGTTGAAACCAGAATGATCGGGCCGGGGCTGGTCGCGGTATCCAGCAGCGCCCAACGAAAGCCCTCGACAACGCCGGTCATCGGGTTGATGCCGTAGAGCGTTCGCAAGAGGCCATTTTCGATCAGGCTGCTGGGGTAAGCAATCGGCGTGACGAACAGCCAGAACTGGGTCAAGAACGGGACGGTATAGCGAATGTCGCGGAACTGCACGTTCATCGCGGACAGCCACAGCCCCACCCCTAACGACGTGACAAACGCCAGCAGCAAAAACAGCGGCAGAAAAATTACGTTAATCGTGGGGAAAATACCGTAGCCCACCATCATCATCAGCAGCACGCTGAAGGCCAGCAAAAAGTCAACGCTGCTGGCGAGCACGGTTGAGATTGGCATTACCAGCCGGGGAAAATAAACTTTGCGCAGTAGGTTAGAGCCGGACAGCAGGCTGTTGGCTGACATGGTTAAGCCGTTGGCGAAAAAAGTCCAGGGGACCAGCGCGGTGTAGCTGAAAATCGGATACGGCACGTCATCCGAAGGGATTTTCGCCAGCCCACCAAAAAACAGGCTGAACACTATCATCGTCACGAACGGCTGCAAGATAGCCCACGCCGCCCCTAACACGGTCTGTTTATACCGGACCTTGATATCGCGCCAGGTCAGGAAATACAACAGTTCGCGGTACTGCCACAACTCGTGAAGTCGCAGCGATACCCAGCCCTCGGATGGCTGCAAACGCAGCGACGCGCGCGGTTCGTCAGCGGCGGGCGTTCCGGCATACTGGCGAGAATCGTTTTCAGACACAACAGTCCAATGCCCCTCAACACCCTGTAAACAAACAAGAACCTGTTCCAGGACAGGTTTTCCAGACAGGTATGCAACTGCTGACCCCTAAAATAACAGAAACGATCCGTTAGGGCAAAAAGAGACCCCGTTTTGAGACGGGGTATTTTTTATTATATCTCTCAGAAATATATCAGCTTTCACTAATCAATTAAACCTAGACTTAAACCATTCAAAAAAACGGTCACAATGCGTAACGTTTACATAGAGGCACATTCTTATGGACACTGAAACCACCAATTTCCATCCCAGGCTCACCGATACCCCGGAGATTGGTTCGTCAATCCCAGGCGCTCTGGAACCGGCTTACCTGTACTGCCGCGACCTGACCGCCCAGCACAGCAAGTCATTTTCGCTGGCCGCGCGCCTGATACCCGCCGACAAACGCCCGGCGATCTGGGCACTGTACGCCTTCTGCCGCACCGTAGACGATCTGGTAGACGATCCGTCGGCTGAAGCGCAAACCAGTCTGGACGCCTGGCGGCGCGTGACCAACGGGTACCACTCTACGCCCCATGATCCGGTAGCCGCCGCCTGGAGCGATACGCTCACGCGCTACGCTGTCCCCAAACGTTACGCCCTGGAACTGATCGACGGTGTTGAGCGCGATCTGTACCAGAACCGCTATCACACCTTCGCCGATTTGAGCAGCTATTGCTACGGCGTGGCCTCCACCGTCGGGCTGATGTCCATGTATATCACCGGGTTCAGCGGATCGGAAGCGCTGCCCTACGCGGTAAAACTGGGCATCGCGCTGCAAATGACCAACATCCTGCGCGACGTGGGCGAAGACTGGCACAATGGCCGCTTTTATCTACCGCTTGAAGAACTCGCCCAATTTGGCCTCTCAGAACGTGATATCGCTAACAGCGTTGTGACGGACAAATGGCGCGCGTTCATGAGTTTCCAGATATCGCGCACGCGCCGGCTTTATGAGCAGGCGTGGCCGGGGCTGCAAATGCTGGATGCCAGCGGCAGACTGGCGATCACGGCGGCGGCGGAGTTCTACCGCGCGATTCTCGATCAGATCGAGCGCCTGGATTACAACGTCTTCGACCATCGCGCGCACGTCTCCAAATGGGGCAAGCTGCGCCAGCTACCGGGCATCTGGTGGCGCACGCGCGCCACCCAAAACATATTGCAATAGGGGATCACACACCGTGAAAAAGAAAAAGATCATCGTCATCGGCAGTGGATTTGGCGGCCTGGCCGCAGCGACACGTTTAGCCGCTAAAGGGCACGAGGTCGAGATTTTCGAAAAGCGTGACCAGCTCGGCGGGCGCGGATACCAGTACAACATCAACGGCTTCAAATTCGATGGCGGGCCGACCGTCATCACCGCGCCGTACATGTTCGATGAAATCTTCGAGGCCGCCGGGCGCAAGCGCGAAGATTACTTCGATCTCGTGCCGCTGGACCCGTTCTACCGCATCTTCAATCACGAAGGCCAACCCTTCGATTACCGCCACCAAATAGACGACATGCTCGCGGAGATCGCGCGCTGGAATCCCGGCGATGTCGCAGGATACAAGCGCTTTGTGGCTCAGACGGTCGAGGTTTTTGAGCGTTTCCATCCCTATACCGATAAGCCCTTCCTCAAGCTCATGGACATGCTGAAAATCATGCCGGAGATGTTACGCTTGATGGCCTTTCAGGGCACTTACGGCTGGGTTTCGCGCTATATCAAGGACCCGTTCCTGCGGCGCGTTTTCTCGTTTCACCCGCTGTTAGTGGGTGGGAACCCCTTCGACACCCCGTCGATCTACACTCTGATCGTGCAGTTCGAAAAAGAGTGGGGCGTTCACTATGCCACCGGCGGCACGGGCGCTATCGTCGATGCCTTTGGCCGGTTGTTTGAGGAACTCGGCGGCAGGATTCACCTGGGATGCGAAGTCAAGCAGATTCTAATCAAGGACAGGCGCGTTACGGGCGTCGAACTCGCGGACGGGACCCAGCAGGACGCCGACATTGTGGTGAGTAACGGCGACGTGGCCTTCACCTACCGCCACCTGATCCCGGAAGAATACCGCCGGAAATACACTAACGCTAAGATCGACCGCATGAAATACAGCATGTCGCTGGTCGTGATCTACTTCGGCACCAAACGGCGCTATCTCGACAGCAAGCTCTCTCATCACAACATCATCATGAACCAGCGCTATCGCGGGCTGCTCAAAGACGTGTTTGGCAGCGCGCCCCTGCCGGACGATTTTTCGCTGTATCTGCACATGCCCACGATCACGGATACATCTATCGCGCCGGAAGGCTGCGAATCGTTCTACGTGTTGTCCCCTGTGCCACACCTGCAATCCGGCACGGACTGGCAGCGCGAACTGACCCCCTACCGTGACAGGATCATGCAATTTCTGGAAGACAACTACCTGCCGGACTTGCAGGAAAACATCATCGCCGAACACATCATCGACCCGCTGCATTTCCAGAATACGCTGAACAGCTACCGGGGTGCGGCATTTTCGGTCAAACCGAGTCTGCTGCAATCCGCCTGGTTCCGCCCGCATAACCGATCTGAAGAATTCGAAAACCTGTATTTCGTCGGTGCGGGAACGCATCCCGGTGCCGGTGTACCGGCGGTCATCTCGTCGGGCAAGATCGCGGCTGAACTGATCGACCCGTCACCGGCGGGCCGCTAGTGGAAAGTGTGAATGCTGTACGATGACTTCACGTGTGTTTGAACTCGGTTTTGGCAATACGGAAAACGAAATCGCGGTTGACAGCCTGCCGGTAGAGGGCACGATCCCTGACTGGCTGACCGGCACGCTGGTGCGCAATGGCCCCGGCGCGCTCTCCGTCGGCGAGCAGCGATACCGCCACTGGTTCGACGGCTTAGCCATGCTGCACAAATTCTCGTTTCAGCAGGGGAATGTATCGTATGCAAATCGTTTTCTTCAAAGCGAGGCGTACCGTTCGGCCATGGAAACGGGCCAGATAACCTACTCGGAATTTGCGACCGATCCCTGCCGGTCGCTCTTCGCGCGCATCATGGCGGTTTTCTCTCCGCAGCCTACCGACAACGCCAAAGTGAACATTGGCAAGGTGGCGGATCGTTACCTGGCGCTGTGCGAGACACCGATCCAGGTCGAGTTCGACCCGCACACGCTCGAATCGGCGGGCGTGTTCAGCTATGAAGACGGCACCGCCGGTGAAATGACCACCGCGCATCCCCATTTTGACGGCGACGCCGCCTATAACGTCGTGACTCGTTTCAACCGCATCAGCCAATACCGGGTATACCGCGCACAAGGGCGGGGAAAACCCGCGCGCGTCGGTGCTGTTCCGGTCAAGCAGCCCGCCTATATGCACAGCTTCGGCATGAGTCAGAACTACGTGATCATCACCGAGTTCCCGCTGGTCGTGAACCCGATACACCTGCTGCTGTGGCTGAAGCCGTTCATCGAAAACTACCGCTGGAAACCGGAACACGGCACGCCCTTCTGGGTGATCAACCGGCATACGGGTGAGGTCGTCGGGCGCTTCGACGGCGATCCGTTTTTTGCCTTCCACCACGTCAACGCCTTTGAACGCGGCGATGACCTGTTCGTAGACGCGATATGCTATCCTGACGCTTCCATCGTGAACCAGTATTATCTGCATCGCCTCGCCGACGAAAAACAGGATATCCCGCAGGGCGAACTGCGCCGCTACCGGGTTGATCTGCGCGGGGGAAAGCGTGTCACGCACGAGGTGTTGTCCGGCACAGGTCTCGAACTGCCGCGTTTTGATTACGAAACCTACAACACCGACGGGGATTATCGCTACGTGTACGGCATCGGCACGGATGCATCGCTGCCCGCCGAGTTCTACAACCAGATCGTGAAGATCGACCTGCACGCGCGCGAGTCTGCGAAGTGGTCCGAGGCGCACGGCTATCCGGGCGAACCGGTGTTCATCCCCCGCCCACACCGCAAAAGCGAAGATGACGGCGTGCTGATATCCGTCGTGCTGGATGCCCAACAAGGCCGGTCATACCTGCTGGTGCTGGATGCCGCATCCCTGGACGAGATCGCACGCGCGTATGTGCCGCACCCGATCCTGTTCGGTTATCACGGCGAGTTTTTCGAGTCCTGACGGAAGTCCCCGCCCTGACGCCCCTCAATTGTGGCAGTTGTTCAGAAGCGGTATGCGCGCGCAGTGCATACCGCTTGCCTATTTAATCGGGTTGATCAAGAACAAGATCGTGTTGGGGTTGAATCATCAACCGAAGCCCGATCACTGACGCCCAAAGACATACCTGCCCCTCACCACGTCCACAACATCAGGCGCAGACTGCATAGGTTCTACTTAAAAAATTAAACATGACCTCAATTCGTTTTTGCGATCCTGAATATCTCACCCGACTCACGAATCGTTGTTTACACGATCCGGCTGATACGGAACTGGCCCATGTGTTGGGGTTGGCGCATTATTGGCAGGCGCACCACACCGGGCAACGCGAGCACTGGGAATGTGTGATCGCGTACTGGGCACTCGTGTTCGAGGACGACGGATATTGGGCAAACTGGCGCACGGCCCGCGAACCGGTGTTCGGGGTTCCGATCAACGCTGAACACATAGCAAAAACGCGCCAGGCACTTGCTGCGCAGTTAGCCGACACACTGGCCGGTTTTGATCGCGCCAGCCCGCCGGATAACAATCCGCGCCTGGAATATGTGTTTTACCTGGAAACCGCCGCTATTCAACTGCTTGAACGCCTGCACCGCGAACGCGGCGAAGAACCGGTTTGCGGCCCGTTGTTCGCGCAGGTGGCCGGTGTGCCCCGTGCGGTAGAGCATCTTCTTAAGCGGCTGCCCGGCGCGATTCCCAGCAACTACGAAACGCTGCGTTTCATGCTTGCGCCCATCCAGGAAGCCGATGAAGCCGCGCCGATTAACGAACGCCGGATGCTTGAGCGCCGGATACAGTTCGCTTTTTCCCGGTTGGGTGTGGCATGGGTCGCGTTGGAACGCAATAACCCCACCCTGGCCCTTGACCTGATCGGCGCGCTGCACTGTCCAGATAACGACGGCGTGCATACACAGGTGACACTTCCTGAAGCGATTGCGCGCGCACCGTTCAAACGCTGTCATGACGACTGCACAACGTTCCAGCGAGATAACCCCGCGTATGCGGTGCTGGATCACGGGGCGGACCTGTTTTTCCACCACCTGATCGAACTGGCTGCCCGCGCAAGCCTGGCGATTGCGGCGCAGAACATGCGCGCCAACCCGATTCACAGCGGGACAGTCGCCGCCGCTGTGCATGATGCGCTGGCGCTCAGCCAGGTCATTGACATGCACGAGACACTGCGCCCGTCCGTGTCCAAAACTATCCTGCGCTGGGCGAACACGCTCGAACAGGATCAGCGGTTGGATGAATGTGTCGCGCTGCTGGACCGGTACGGAGTCGCGTGCAGCCCGCAGCCGTATTCCCCGGCGGCGCTGGCGGCCTTTGAGAACGCCCACGCATTCGACGAGGAAGACTGCGACGCGATCCATCACCTGGCGATTGCGCACCACGCGCGCGCCTGGGATATGGAACTCGACGGCGATCCGGGCGCGTATGCCGCCTGGGAAACCGCGCTGAACACCTGGAACAAGCTGAAAAACTGCGGCGCGTTCTGGCAGCGTTTGATCGACAGGGGCACGGCACTATGGGGCGCGGAGTTCGACCCCGGCGTGATCGAAGACTACCGGCACAACCTGCTTGATTACCTGCTGGCCGTGCATATTGACTTCATCCAGCACTACGCCGAGCAGCACTTGCCCGACCGCGTTAGCCAGCACATCAACCTGATCCGGCGCGCGCACATTCGCCCGGCAGCCAAAAAACAGTTCGAAGACCGTATCTTCAAGGCCATAACCAGACCGGTTGCCAGGCTCAAAGCGCAGCAGGATTATGACGGGACCTTGCGCACGTTGGAACGGTATCTCGAACTGGTCAACGATTATCCGCCCGCCTTCCAGGAATACCTGGAAACTGCCGCCACCTGGATTGAGCAGTTCCAGCCCCTGAACCAATGGGACGCGATCATGGCCCTGGCGCAGCGAGTCGCGCCGGTATGGGAGGCGCTGGAAACAATCTGGCCGGAGGTGTCGCAGTCTAACGCACGCGCGGCGCTGGTCAAGGCGGCGCGCAGTGATTACGCCCGGCGGTTGGGCGAAAAATACTACCTGCGCGCGAATCATATCCGTTTACAGCGCGAGCAAGCCGGTGATCCGTCGCAGGGGGTGTATTCCGATGAGTATGACCTGTACGGGTCGGCGGTGCTGTGGATGCTGCGCGTGGACCTGCACGAACCGGGCAGCCGGGATGCCGTTATGCAGTTTGGCAATGCCGCGATCACGCGCTTTAACCTGCTGGTGGAAACCTGGAATACGCAGCAAAGCAGGCTGTCCGCCCAACACATGACAGACAGCCTGTCGGAGGTCCGGCAGGTCGCCGCTGTTCACGCAGAAGAACCGTTCATCACGCGGCTTCCTGTCAGGATTTTACACCTGCGCGCCATGTTACAGCTTAACCGGTTCGTGGCGGGCCTGAATGCGTCCCAGGTCGATCCCGACCTGCTGCACGCCGCCCAGGGGGATTGTGACGCCGCCCGGCAGCTTGCGCCTGATGATCCCGACCTGGAAACACTGGCTAACGAGATCGTCAAACGGATCAAGTATAGCCGTTAGCAGGCTTACACGGGTGCGGCCTGGCGCTGCATGACGTAAACGTGTATGGCGTCGGCGGCAGCGATTCCGTCCCGTACCGCGCGGCTTACCAGGTTCGGGCCGCGCACCGCGTCCCCGCCGGAATACACGCCGGGCAGATTCGTCTCGCCGGTCGCTTCATCCACCACGATCAGGCCCCAGTTATGGGTTTCCAGTTCGGGGACCTGTTTACTCATCAGCGGGTCGGGCCAGTAGCCCAGCGCCAGCACCGCCGTATCAACCGCGAGCGTGTAGGTGTCGCCCTCAATCGTCACGGGACGGCGACGCCCGCTGCTGTCCGGCTCGCCCAGTTCCATCCGCTGGATGACCACTTCACTCAAACGCCCGTCCTGCCCGGCCTGGAAGCCGACCGGCGCTTCCAGGTATTCAAAGCGCACGCCCTCTTCAATCGCCATCTTGCGCTCGCGGTGCGAGGCGGGCATCTCGACATCGGTACGACGGTAGATCAGCGTAACTTCGGGCGTCCAACCCTGGATGGCTTGCAGGCGCACGGCAGTACGCACGCAGTCCATCGCGGTATCCCCCCCGCCGAACACCGCGACACGCCGCCCCACCCTGGGCAAGGACATATCCGGCGGGCGCAGGTTTTCGGGCACATAAATCGGCAGCAGGAACTCGGTCCCGGAATACACGCCGGGCAGGTCGCGGCCTTCGATCTCGACCTGCGCATCGATCATCGCGCCCACGCCGATGAACACCGCGTCATAGTCCTGGCGCAAGTCGTCGAAGGCAACATCCGCGCCAACGCGGGTGTTATACACAAAGCGCGCGCCCAGTCGTTCCAGGTAATCAATCTTGTGCTGCACGATCTCGCGCGGCAGTTTGTAAGTGGGGATCGCATACGCCAGCCAGCCCCCGGCAGCGGGCAGCGCCTCATAGAGCGTGACGGCGTGACCGCGTTCGAGCAAGCGTTGAGCCACCGAAATTCCGGCGGGGCCGGTGCCAACAATGGCGATGTGTTTGCCGGTGGCGGGCGGTTTAGCGGGCGGCTGCGCGTGGATGCGCGCGTAGTCGGTAACAAAGCGCTCCAGCGCGCCCAGCGCGACCGGGTCGCCGCGTTTGCCCAGCGCGCACGCCCCCTCGCACAAATTCTCCTGCGGGCATACCCGCGCGCAGATTTCCGGCATGGTGCTGGTTATGCTATAGATAGCGGCGGCATCAATGAATTTCCCCTCACTGATCAAACGCATGGCGGACGGGATATCGTTGTGCAGCGGGCAGGCAACGACGCAGGCTTCTTTAGGACACAGCAGGCAGCGCGTCGCCTCGGCGATAGACGCCTCGGCATCATAACCCAGTTTCACGGGTTGGAAGTCCTGGATACGTTCGGCGGGTGCGCGTTCCGGCACCGGGCGCGGTTGGAGTCTGGCTTTTGCCTT